>DAOSCC010000212.1:0-4164 GCA_035361135.1 Clostridiales bacterium
GATGCGCGCTGCAATGGCACGGCTCAGGGTAGACCAGATGGTGAACTTTTGCTGGCGGTTATTGACGCCTGCGGCGATCGTACAGATCATCCTGGATCTTGTGATAAGGGGTTGGTTGGTCATATGAAGAGGGGAAGACCCGGCAGGATACTGAAAATGGCCGTCAGGCAAGTTTTTTGCAAGCCTGCGACGATACTATATCCGAAAGGCAAAATGCAGATCGCAGATAAATACCGGGGAAGGCTCGTGTACGACCCTTCAAACTGCGTAGGCTGCAACCTGTGTATGCGTTATTGCCCCGCAGGCGCGCTGAAAATCGTAAATGATGGAACGAAGGAAAACAGGAAAATGAAGGCATACCTGAATGTCGGGCATTGTATATTCTGCTGCCAGTGTGTTGATTCCTGCCCCAAAAAGTGTTTATCATTCAGCCAGGATATCGACCTTTCAAGCTTTAGAAAAGAGGATCTGACGGTGTGTCTTAATGAAGGCATCGATGAAGATAAGTGATTATCTGAAAAGTAAAATAATACCCGGCCGGAAATATGCCGTTCTTGGGATAGGGTCGACGCAGAGGTCCGACGATGCCGCGGGGATGTATTTTACAGAACTCCTCAGCGGGATGATAAAGCAGGACAATGTGCTTTTGATCGCCGGTTCGACTGCTCCTGAAAATTTTACCGGGGTGATAAGGGATTTCGGACCGGACATACTTTTCATTGTGGATGCGGCATATATGGGATTTTTGCCAGGAGAGGTCAAAATAGTACCTGCCTGCGATATAGGCGGCGTTTCTTTTTCGACGCACATACTGCCGCTGACCGTGATGCTGGATTACCTCCAGGCCGAATTGGGCTGTGAAGTGCTGTTCATTGGGATACAGCCGGCAAGTACTGATTATGGCTTTTACATGAGCGATGATGTGAGGAGAGGGGTAGAGCGGCTCGCCGAAGAATTCTGTTCCGCACTGCAACTTTCCGGCATTTTTTAGGCAATAGCATCAACCTCAGAAAAACTTGCTATCGTGGTTGGTTTTGAACATAGGGACGGTTCTCATGTCTGAGTCCTCCGGGAACCATGCATGAGAACCGTCCCATGTCTTTTCTTGAGGATAAATGCCAGGCGTCTTCTGAATGTCTCAGGGATGAAATGCAAATAATATCACATACGATGGGTGTGATTGCATGATCAGACGACCTGGAAGAGAAAAACCGAAAAAAAGGAGCAGATACAGCGAAAAACCCGACAAGACAGCAGTGACGGGAGAGAGCGCAGAGCCTGCAGCAGACAGCGATATCTCGCCGTCCGGCAATGCCCGGACAAATCGGGCAATTGAAAATGAGAAAAGTACAATGCATGGTAATAGCGCCAGGTCCCAATCAGACAAACAGTCCGAAACAGAGCAGGGACTTACGTCAGCCAATGTCGAGGGTTTGCTCCAATACAGCAGTGATATCGTATTCCGCAGGCTCCATATAAACGGGCGTAAAGATCTTCCTGTCACCATGGTGCTGATAGACGGAGTGATCGATACGAAGGCCGTGGATGACTACATTCTAAAGCCGCTGATACAGGAAGGGAGCCTCAGCGAATGCAGCAGCACTTCCGAGATAATCGAAAAGATCGAACACGGTGTGATCTATCATGCTGCTGCGAAAATCCGCCGGGACTTCTCCGAATGCGTGAATGATATAATCGACGGGTCGGTGGCCCTGATATTCGATGATGACAAAACCGCCGTAACTTTCGACATCAAGGGATTCCGTGAAAGGAGCATATCGGAACCCACAGGAGAAAATGTAATAAAGGGCGCAAAGGACTCCTTTGTGGAAAACCTCAGGACAAATACGGCTTCGATCAGGATAAAGATCAAAAACCCCAGGCTCGTCATCGAAGAAACGAAGATAGGAAAGCAGACTGCGACAAGGATCGCTATCGTGTATATCAAGGGACTGACGAATGCCCACATTGTCGAAGAACTGAAGAAAAGGCTCAATAAACTGGATACAGATGCGGTCCTGACGACGGGGGTCATCGAAGAGGCGATCGTCGACCGCAAGACATCGCCTTTTCCGCAGGTAATAACAACAGAAAGACCTGACAAGTTCTGTTCAACTATTGTCGAAGGAAGGGTAGGCCTCATCATTGACGGGATTCCTGTCACGATCGTAGTGCCCGGAACATTCGGCGCATTCCTGCAGGCACCGGAAGATTATTCGCAGAGTTTCATCGTCAACTCGATAATCAGGTCCATGCGTTATGCGCTGATGCTCGTAACTTTGTTTTTGCCCGGATTCTATATTTCCGTTTCGTCATTCCATATCGAGATGATACCGACAGACCTTGCGCTGGCCATCACAGCGTCGAAGGAAGGAGTGCCGTTCCTGACATTCATAGAAGTCATATTCATGCTGCTGGCCTTCGAAGTGCTGGTGGAAGCAGGATTGAGGCTGCCTAAGAATATAGGCCAGGCGGTCTCCGTTGTCGGAGCCGTGGTGGTGGGACAGGCCGCCGTGGAAGCAAGGTTGGTTTCACCTGCTGTAGTTGTCATAATAGCCGTTACAGCGATATCGTCATTTACAATGCCAAACCAGGACTTTTCCAATGCTCTGAGGCTGTGGAGATTCATATTCGCCATTTTGAGCAGCATCATCGGACTATATGGCCTTACCATCGGAGCGATTATATTGCTGAACCACCTTTCGAGCATAGAAGTGTTTGGCGTGCCGTACCTGTCGCCCTTTGTCGGAGGGGAAGGGAAGAATCTGCAGGATGCCATTTTCCGTTTTCCGTTCTCTTCAATGCGCAAACGTCCCATGAATCTCAGGACAACAAACAAGAAAAGGAGAGGTGCGGAATGAGATACGTGAAAATGATCGTACTGCTTTGCTGTTTTATATGCTGCCCGGTCGTGCTGACAGGGTGCAGGATAGCTTTTTGGGATACCACCCAGATAAATAATATCGAGTTCATACGCGCAGTCGGTGTCGATAAAGCTGACAATGGCAATATAAGATTTACGATAGCCACTCAAAGGATAATCTCCGGGGGAGCAAGGGGAGGATCCGAGCAAAAGCAGTCTGAAATAGTGTACTCTGAAGGGAGAACAAGTTTTGAAGCCATGCGCAACTTCTGGAGTTATTCTGAAAAAAGGCCTTTTCTCGGACACCTCGAATTTATCCTTATCGGCGAGGAAGCAGCCAAAGAAGGGATCCTGAAATACCTGGATTTTTTCACACGGGATGCGGAAGTCCGTCTCAATTTAAATGTGTTTGTCGTGAAGGGAAATGATGCCGGCGAAGTCATCAGACAGGGCAATGCACAGGACAAGTTCGTATTTGACAGGCTGGAAGGCATAAAGAGACACGATTGGGGATTGTCCATAATAAATGATGTTAATCTTATGGAGATCATGTACATACTGGATGCTAAATACCTTTCTTTATATATACCTTGTGTCAGACTGCTAAACAGGGCAGAAACGACGGAAGAAAGCAGAGATGGGATGGAAATAGCCCTCGAAGGCTTTGCGGTGTTTGATGGCGACAAAGTCGCAGGCTATCTGGACAAAGAAATGGCGAGAGGCCTGAATTTTCTGAAGAATAAATTGAAATCCGGCGTAGTGAATGTCAGAAGCAAAAATGGAACGATGGTCGCACTGGAAATCATAAGCGGCGGCAGTAAAATGAAACCATATATAAAAGACGGTGAGCTCCATATTGCGGTAGAAGTCGAAATGGACAGCAGCATTGCGGAAATACAGGGGCCTGAGAATATATTCAGCGATGATAGCCTGGAGTATCTGGAGAAACAGCAGGAACAGGCCATCATGGATGAAGTCAGGAAGACCATCGATTTCGCCCAGGAGAAAAAACTGGATTTTTTTGGCGCGGGTGACGCCGTACTGCACAAATACCCGTATGAGTGGGAGGACTTTTATGAAAAGGACTGGAGAGATGTATTTTCACAGGTCGAATTTGAGATAACTGCCAGGTCCAAAATAAGCAGAACGTATGATATCAAGCAGCCCATAGGGGCCAAGGATATAAGGTGACGATGATGGTAATATTATTAGTTGCAATAGTGGCAGCTATCAGTGTGTTTGAAATAATGCGCATGGCAAAGAACCGACAGATAAAAGAGATTATTGTGTTCATTGTGATA
>DAOSCC010000213.1:0-4108 GCA_035361135.1 Clostridiales bacterium
AGCAACCGGCTCATAACCGGTTGGTCCGGGGTTCGAGTCCCTGAAGGCCCACCAGGAGAGCAAGGATTCATTTCCTTGCTCTAATTTTTTACGTCCTTTTATCAGCCAGATCGTCGAAAATGCGGTCCTGCTGCATATTAGCCTGAACCGTCATTTTCCGGGATTCCCTGTCAGTCCTTTTTGGCACGCCGGCCGCTGAACTGAACGGTATGATCGTTTCCCGCGCTGTTTCAACATCGCTTGCATGTTTGCGTGAAAAATTCCTTCCCATCATATCTCGCTCCTAACCGGAAAAGATTTGGTGTATAATTAAGCATGTACAAAGTGCAGATTTTTATAACGGTAAGGAAAATACGGACGGAGAGAAATATGAAACTGGACGGAAGGCTCGGCATGATAGCTGAAAATATACCGCGGTGCAGCATCCTGGCGGATGTCGGCACTGATCACGCATTCATACCCATATATGCAGTGGAGGCATCCCTGTGTGAGAGGGCTGTTGCAGCAGATGTAAGGCCCGGACCTCTCACGGCTGCCAGGAAAAATATTGCAAAACATGGACTGGAAAGCCGTATCGAAACGAGGCTTGGAGACGGACTGGGGCCGATATGCGAACCGGAGTGCGACGTAGTTGTAATTGCAGGGATGGGCGGCCCTCTGATCAGAAGGATATTGGCGGAATCATCAGAAAAGGCAAAAAAGTGCCGGCTGTTGCTGCTGCAGCCAAACAATGCGCCGGAAGCCCTGCGCAAATGGCTTTATGAAAACTGCTTCAGCATCATCGGCGAGGATCTTGCAGAGGACAGCGGGAAACTGTATTGCCTGATCAAGGCCAAATGGACCGGTACATATGAAAAACGGGATGATTTCGACTGCTATATAGGCAGGAAGCTCCTCGAGAGCGATGATCCGCTTATCATACCTTACCTGAAGAAGAAACTCGGTGAACTGGACACTATAATAGACGGACGGTCGAAGTCAGATCCGGGAAAGCCACGCAGGGTCGAATACGATTCCTACATGGATACGAAGACGTGTATGGAAATAAGGGACAGGCTCCGGGCCTATCTTGACGCGAGATGACCGGGACAAGTCTGCGGGGTATGCCTGTGGCCATGATACGGAACAGGCATGCCTGCGGGAACAACCAGGCTTAAAATAAAGATAAAATGAGGGATACCGGATTAGAAAAGTAACGGAAAGGAGAAATTTTCATGATAACATGCGGCGATGTCATGGATTTCCTTCAGGAACTTGCACCTGCCGAACTCGCGGAAGATTGGGACAATATAGGGCTTATGACAGGCGGCAGGAAAAGGAAAGTCGGCAGGATCCTTGTCTGTCTTGATCCGACAGCGGATGCGCTTGATAAAGCGGCAGAAATAGGGGCAGACCTTTTAGTGACCCACCATTCCCTGATTTTCAAAGGGCTGAAAAGCGTGAACGATGATGATATTGTCGAAAGCCGCGTATACACTGCCATCAGCAAAGGCATAAGCGTTATCTCGGCCCACACGAACCTTGACTATGCAGACAGCGGAGTAAACGTGCAACTGGCATCCGTTTTAGGCTTGTGTGATCTGGAGGTGCTTGGCCATGGTCCCGGAAGGGTGGGTATGCTGAAGGAAAGGACAGACCTTGAAACGTTCATAAGCCATGTGAAGACATCTCTTGGTATATCCCACGTAAGAGTGGCCGGCAATGCCGCGTCAGGCGTGCGGAAGGTCGCAGTTTTCGGCGGAAGCTTTGATGGCGATCTGGATGCTGTAAAGAGATCATGTGCTGATGTTGTTGTTACAGGGGAAATGAAACACCATACTGCGTTGGATGTTCGTGAAGCAGGCCTGTGTTTTATAGTCGCCAGCCATTTCAGCACCGAAAGAGTAGTGGTGCCATATCTTGCATCTGCGATTTCAGGCAGGTTCCCGTCGGTCGAGGTGATATGTTTCGATCAGGAGAAGGACCCTTTTATTACTTATTGACTTAACACGGCTTATGGATTATCATAAATCCGGAAAACAAAATATGTGAGTAAGTCGGATAATCGCGGGTACAGTGCCGAAAGGCCGTATCTGAGGAAAGTCCGGGCTCCGCAGGGCAGGGTGCCGGGTAACTCCCGGTGAAGGCGACTTCAAGGAAAGTGCAACAGAAATATACCGCTCAGCGTGTGATGTGTCAAGCATCAATGCTGAGTAAGGGTGGAAAGGTGAGGTAAGAGCTCACCAGCGGCATGGCGACTTGCCGGTCTATGTAAACCCCACCCGGAGCAACACCGCAGAGGGACATATGGTGGCCCGCCAGTCCCGGGCAGGTGGCTTGAGCCATGCAGAAATGTATGGCCCAGATAGATGATTATCCACGACAGAACCCGGCTTACAGACTTACTCATCAAATATATCAAAGACACCGGCTTTAAGGCCGGTGTCTTTGTGTCGGTACAAATTTGATATCCGATTTGAAATTCCGGGCAGCCGGGTCATTCGAGCTTGAATCTGGCAATGGTCTGCTGCAGTTCTTCGGAAGATGCTTTAAGCTCGTCAGCGAACCGGGACAGTTCTTCAATGAATGAAAGCTGTTCTTCAGTGGAGGCTGTGACTTCCTGCGTGGAAGCAGCAGTTTGCTGGGAAACGGCCGAAATGTTCTGGATGGAATTTATGGCCTGTGTCTTGTTTTCTTCCATTTCGGCGACTCCGGACATTATTCTCTCCACCTGCTCAGAAAGGTTCCCCATAGATCCCATTATCCTGTTGAAAATCTGTATCGTTCCCTGTACAGCTTCATTCTGGGATTTAAGGTAAGCTTCGGTATCATTTGCCTTGTCTGCCGTTTTAGCCGTAAGGTCCTGTGTGGACTTGATGATATTGGCGATCTCACGGGCAGATTCCATTGACATCTCCGCCAGTTTCCTGACTTCGTCGGCAACGACAGCAAAGCCTTTGCCGGCTTCTCCGGCCCTGGCTGCTTCTATCGCGGCATTGAGCGACAGAAGATTGGTCTGGTCGGCAATACCGCTGATGACCTTTATTATTTTTCCAATGGATCTTGATTGCGCTTCCAGGTTCTTGATGTCTTCAATAATCTCTCTTGTGATGTCTGTTGTCCGTCCGGCCTTGACGTCAAGATCCTCTACCGTGGCAAGCCCGGTCTGTGTAAGGGACTTTGTGTCGCCTGTCAGTTCGTCTATCAGCTTTGCGCTTTTTATCACATCATTTATCTTCTGATCCAGTATGCTTATCTTCCTTACACCCTGTTCCGCATCGGCAGCCTGTGCGCCGGCTCCGGTCGCTATTTCCTGTATTGCCCGCGTTATATCCTTCGAGACGTTGGATACCTGCTGTGAAGTCGATGAAACGATCTCCGCCGATCCTGTGACTTTTTCAGCGACTTCAGATGTCTGTACGATAAGGTTTCTCATACTGGCTATCATGGAACTTATGCTTCTGGTAAGTTCACCGAGTTCATCCTTCCTCCTTGACTGCAGAGTAACTGTCAGATCTCCCGAAGCTGCCCTGGCGGATGCGCTTATGATCCTGTTTATCGTCCTGCCCATGCTGTTGGCCATCAGTATACCTGCTGCAAATGCAATAATGACTGCGGCAACACATGTAAGTACTGTAGAGATTATGATACGATTCGCCGATGCTTCGAGGATACTGTCAGGGATCAGGTTTATCAATGTTATGCCGGTCCTGGAGATCTTCCTGAAAACCATGAAGAAGTCTTTCCCGTCCATTGACACTGTGTCGGCGCCAATGGCTTCATCAGAACCGAGCAGCTTTTTATAAAAATCCTGTTGCGTAATGGTGCTGGTATCAGTCTCGTCAACAGCATTGACGACGACCCTGTTGTCAGGGGTCACCATAATGAACTGCTGGCCTTCATAGATTATCTGAGACTCGAACAATTCAGAGACCACGTCGGCATTGACATCAATTACGAGAATCCCTATGCTCTTCGCAGTTTTCGTGCTGCGGATCAGCCAGGCGAATGACAGTGAATACGAATCGGGCGACACTTCCAGTATCGCATCCAGTTCCTCATGCCTGCCGAACCATGCCCTTGACGACTCGATAGATTCACGGGTTTTTACAAGATTTGATTCTGCGAT
>DAOSCC010000214.1:0-4084 GCA_035361135.1 Clostridiales bacterium
CTTACTCTTCCGAAAGATGTATTCTCCGCGTTCATGATAGCAAACGGAGGCTATATGGGCAGCGTCCTGTTTGCGCTGCTTATACTGAAACTGAAAAAGACCCCCGCCAGGAAATACATACTCGGCGCTTGTGCAATACTGCTGCTTGGCATGTCGATAGCGTACGGCGATTCCGTTTTCACGATGATCTGCGCAGCCATTTTCGCCGGGCTTGTGATAATTATTTATATGTTGAGAAACGACAAAGTCAATGACTGGGTCATAGACATAATCGGAGCGGTTTGTGCTGTCTATGCGGTTTATGACACGTTTATCGATACCATACTCCTTGAGATCAACCGGAAACTCGGCCTGATACCGGGCTGGGGGGAGACCAGGCCGGTCACGGATGCAGTGCAGCTTGAACTTATGACACATGTCCCGGCAGTGGTATGGGGAGTGATATGGTTCATTATCGCTTGCTGTGCGATTTACTCGACAATGCTCGGGAAAAGGAAGAGACCGGCAGGCGCAAGGGGAAGACGGACCGCTGCGTGATATCACCCAAGACATAACATCAGTAATGATGGATGGATGTCTGTCCTGGCAATAAATCAAGTTTCGGAGGTATCCTATGGACAAGATACGGCTGATGAAAGAGAAAATCGAGCTGCTTAACAAGGCAGCAAAAGCGTATTACCAGGAAAACCGCGAGATAATGTCCAATTATGAGTACGACAGGCTCTACGACGAACTGGTCGAACTTGAGAAAGAGACCGGGATGGTGCTGTCCAACAGCCCGACTGTCCGCGTCGGCTATGAACTGCTGACAGCGCTGCCCAAGGAACGGCATGAGAAGCCGATGCTCTCCCTGGATAAAACCAAGGATGTCGAAGTATTGAAATCATGGCTTGGGGACCGGAAAGGCCTGCTTTCATGGAAGCTCGACGGCCTTACCATCGTACTGACATACAGTGACGGAACTCTTGCAAAGGCAGTCACAAGAGGCAACGGCGAGGTCGGCGAAGTTGTGACGAACAACGTGAAGGTTTTCAAAAACATCCCTCTCGTCATCCCGTTCAAGGGAGACCTGATCCTGAGGGGCGAAGCCGTAATAAGTTATTCTGATTTCAACAGGATCAACGAAGAGATGATAGACGCAACGATAAAGTACAAGAATCCGAGGAATCTCTGCAGCGGTTCGGTACGCCAGCTGAACAACAAGGTGACTTCCGAGAGGAATGTGAATTTCTACGCATTTTCGCTGGTAAAGGCCGATAACGTTGATTTCGGCAATTCAAGGGCCGCGCAGCTTGAATGGCTCAGGTCCCAGGGGTTCGACGTCGTTGAATACCGGATGGTCGATGCGGGAACCGTCGAGGAGGCCGTCAAATGGTTCGCCGGGCATGTAGAAGGATATGACATACCTACCGACGGGCTTGTCCTCGCTTTTGACGATATCGCATACGGCGAATCGCTGGGGGCGACATCGAAATTCCCGAGGGATTCCATCGCTTTCAAATGGCGTGATGAAATCAAGGAAACTGTGATAAAGGAGATAGAGTGGAGCGCATCGCGGACCGGGCTCATTAATCCCATAGCCATATTCGAACCTGTGGAACTGGAAGGCACCACGGTGAGCCGTGCCAGCCTGCATAACATAAGCATCATGGAAGAACTGCAGATAGGGATCGGCGATACTGTCACCGTGTACAAAGCCAACATGATAATCCCTCAGATATATGAAAACCTGACAAGAAGCTCGGATCTCAGGGTGCCGGACGTATGCCCGGTGTGCGGCGGCCCTGCCGAAATAAGGCAGAACAGCGATGTGAAGTATCTCTACTGTCCCAACAGGAACTGTGCGGCCAAGCACATCAAGAAGTTCACCCATTTTGTCAGCAGGGACGCCATGAACATAGAAGGGCTTTCCGAGGCTACCATCGAAAAATTTGTCGCCGCGGGCCTGGTCAGGGAGTACGCAGACCTTTACCGACTTGCTGAACACAGGGACAGGATCGTCGGGATGGAAGGATTCGGAGAGAAGTCCTTTGCAAATCTCATCGAATCTGTGGACAGGTCGAGGAAGACTACCGCCGTGAGGCTCCTTTACGGGCTGGGCATCCCGAATATCGGCCTTTCCAATGCCAGGCTCATATGCCGCAGGTTCGAACATGACTGGAGCAGGATCGAAAATGCGACATTCGAGCAGCTAACAGAGATAAACGGGATAGGGGACGTAATGGCGGATGCTTTCGTACGCTATTTCAGCGACGAAGAGAACAGGGCGGCCGTAAACAGCATAATTAGGGAAGTGGAACTTGAGAAACCGGATACTCCTGCGAATGTACAACTGCTCGAAAATCTTACCTTCGTGATCACGGGTTCGCTGGAGCGCTTCGCGAACAGGAAGGAACTCACGGAACTCATAGAGAGCATGGGAGGAAAAGTGTCGGGGTCCGTGTCGGCGAAGACGAGCTACCTGATCAACAACGATATAGCGTCCTACTCAACGAAAAACAAAACAGCAAAGGAACTTGGCATACCCATAATCACAGAGGCTCAGTTCCTCGACTGGGTCGAGAACGGGAACCGGCCGCAATAAAAAACTGACGGCACAAGAACAGCCACTGCTGCGGGTCAGTGTGCGGAAGATCCATGAACAGCAGGCTGAATGAGGAGTTCAGACTATATAAAACATCGGACCGTAAGGCTTAGCCTTCACGGTCCGATGCTTTTGATTCCTCATGTCGACGGTTTGTTGAGATTTACATGTTGCCGGATGATTACACATCTCTGTTATTGCCTGTTCATTTCCTTGCTCCATGAATCCTTGAGGCCGACGGTCCTGTTGAATACAAGTTTTCCGGGCTCGGAACCAGGGTCCGTGCAGAAATATCCCATGCGCAGGAACTGGAAATGGTCGCCCGGCTTCGTATCTGCCAGGGTCGGCTCCATCTTGCAGTGCTTCAGCACGATCAGTGAATCCGGGTTAATGATCGTACTGATATCTTCTGCCGCCCCCGGATCAGGGACTGTGAAAAGGTGGTCGTACAGGCGTACTTCCGCATCGATGGCGTGTCTTGCAGATACCCAGTGAAGCGTACCTTTGACCCTGCGGCCGTCCGGCGTGCTTCCGCCCTTCGATTCCGGATCGTAAGTGCAGTGGAGTTCGATTATATTTCCTTCGGTATCCTTGACGGCATGCGAGCACTTGATGTAATATGCGTTTTTCAGCCTCACCTCGTTGCCCGGATAAAGCCTGAAATATTTTTTCGGCGGGTTTTCCATGAAGTCGTCCTGCTCTATATATATCTCCCTGCAGAACGGGACTTTTCTCGTTCCCATTTCAGGCTTTTCAGGATTTACCTCCACGTCGAACCATTCGACCTGGTCATCGGGATAGTTGTCTATGATGACTTTCAGCGGATTAAGTACTGCCATCACTCTTGGAGCCGAAGCGTTGAGGTCTTCACGGACGCAATGCTCCAGCAGGCCATAGTCGACAGTGCTGTTTGTCTTTGCTACGCCGATCCTTTCACAAAAGTCCCATATGGACGCCGGTGTATAGCCTCTTCTCCTCAGTCCCGACAGCGTAGGCATCCTCGGATCGTCCCAGCCTGATACATAGCCTTCGTTTACCAACTGCAGCAGTTTTCTTTTGCTCATCACGGTATATGTGAGGTTCAGACGCGCAAATTCTATCTGGCGCGGCTTCGAACCGAGATCAACGTTATTCACGACCCAGTCGTAGAGCGGCCTGTGGTCTTCATACTCAAGCGAACAGAGGGAATGGGTTATATTTTCTATGGCGTCCTCTATCGGGTGCGCAAAATCATACATTGGGTAGATGCACCACTTTTTGCCCGCGCGCCAGTGATCTACCTTCATGATTCGGTAGATGACAGGATCCCTCATGTTCATATTCGGAGACGCCATGTCGATCTTTGCGCGGAGGACTTTTGAGCCTTCGGGGAATTCTCCTGCTTTCATCCGCTCGAGCAGGTCCAGGTTCTCTTCGACTGAACGGTTCCTGTAAGGGCTTTCCTTTCCGGGTTCTGTCAGCGTGCCCCTGAATTCCCTGATCTCATCGGGGCTCAGGTCG
>DAOSCC010000215.1:0-4031 GCA_035361135.1 Clostridiales bacterium
GCTGAATCTGCTGATACGGCCAGACAGGATAAGCCTGCGGCAACGGCCAGGTCTGTGAGCCAAGACGAAGGCAGACCGGCTGAAGAAAGCAGGACAGAGGAAAGGCTGACTGTCCCTGCGCAGCCGAGAAGAGACTGGAACGGACAGGAAAGGCAGTACAACGGCCTCGAGAGAATAGAAAGCGACGACCCTGTGGAAGGCGTGCTGGAAGTGCTGCCGGACGGGTATGGCTTCCTGAGGAGCGATAACTTCCTTTCCGGTACGAGGGACGTCTACGTGTCTCCTTCGCAGATCAGGAGATTCGGCCTCAAGACCGGCGACAAGATCAAGGGTAAGGGAAGGATACCGAAAGAGGGCGAGAAATTCCAGGCCCTGCTCTATGTGCAGTCCGTCAACGGAGATCCCCCGGAAGTCGCAGCCAGGAGGATACCTTTCGAGCAGTTGACGCCGATATTCCCCAATCAGCGCATAACTCTGGAAACAGACCCTAAAGAGCTGTCCACGAGGCTTATCGACCTGATTGCCCCGATAGGGAAAGGACAGAGGGGAATGATCGTATCTCCTCCCAAAGCGGGCAAAACCATACTGCTTAAAAAGATAGCCAATGCGATAACAAGGAATTATCCCGAGATAGAGCTGATTGTGCTGCTGATCGACGAAAGGCCCGAGGAAGTCACAGACATGCAGCGCTCCATAAAGGGAGAAATCATATATTCCACGTTCGACAAGGTACCCGAGAACCATATAAAAGTTGCGGAAATGGTACTGGAAAGGGCACAGAGGCTGGTCGAGCACAAGAAGGACGTAGTGATCCTGCTCGACAGTATAACAAGGCTGGCAAGGGCATACAACCTGACTATACCTCCTACGGGAAGGACACTTTCAGGCGGACTTGACCCGGGCGCTCTCCACAGCCCCAAGAGGTTCTTCGGTTCAGCGCGCAACATCGAGAACGGCGGAAGCCTTACGATCATAGCCACCGCACTGATAGAGACAGGCAGCCGCATGGACGACGTCATATACGAGGAATTCAAAGGCACGGGCAACATGGAGATACATCTCGACAGGAAGATGTCTGAAAAGAGGATATTCCCAGCCATCGACATCAACAGGTCGGGAACGCGAAGAGAGGAATTGCTGCTCAACCCGAAGGAACTGGAAAGCATATGGGCTATCAGGAAAGCCATGAGCAATCTTGGCCCCGCGGATGTAACAGAGATGATCCTAAACAGGATGATACAGACCAAAACGAATGAAGAGTTCGTGAACAGCATCAACAAGGCGTTCATTGACAAATAAACGATATACGCAGCAAATAGGACTTGCTAAAGGCAGCTATATGTGTTAGAATGTTTTTTGTTTGTTGATTGAGCAAAATGGCAAAAACTATTTTGCAACAGGACGAAGGCAGGTGAAATGATAATGAAGGAGAACATACATCCGCAGTATTATGATAACGCAGTATTGAAGTGCGCATGCGGCGAGACCTTTGTCACAGGTTCCACGAAAAAGGAGCTGCATGTTGAAATATGCTCGAAATGCCATCCGTTCTTTACCGGAAAGCAGAAGCTCGTAGATACCGGCGGACGTGTTGAGAAGTTCAAGAAGAAATTCGGTATCGAAGATGCTGAATAAAAACAATGGGATTTTTTTGGGCTGCATTGCCCGGAAACAAATGAAGTTTGAAATGGAGATACAAAGATGATAAACTAAAGGCTGAATAGACAGTTCAGTCTTTATTTTTTATTTAAGGCCGAAGGAGTTAGCAAATACATGAAAAAAACGAATATAGGCGGCCAGGCCCTTATAGAAGGGCTGCTGATGATAGGTCCGGAAAACATCGCCATAGCGGTCAGGAAACCGGAAGGAGAGATTGTGCTGGACAAGAAGCCGGCGCCGCTAAAAACCAAAGTGACCAAAATACCTTTTATCCGGGGATCTGTCAACCTGTTCAGGCAGATGGTCACAGGCGTGAGAGCGCTCATGTACTCGGCGGAGTTTGCCGAACTTGAGGATGAAGGCAATAATGAACCGTCGAAATTGGATGCCTTCATTGAAAGGATTTTCAAAGGCAAGGGCAAGGATGCGGTCATATATTTTACCGTGATCCTTTCACTTGCCCTGAGTATCGGCCTGTTCATACTGCTGCCAAACTTCCTGGTAAGTCTTCTCAATATAGCGAAAGAGGGCTCCGGCGTGATACTGAAGAACTTGCTGGAAGGCCTGGTCAGGATCGTGATATTTTTCGCATATATCTGGCTTGCGTCTTTGATGAAGGACATCAGGAGAGTATGGCAGTACCACGGCGCCGAACACAAAACCATCCATTGTTACGAACACGGTGACGAGCTTACCGTGGAAAATGTGAGAAAATATTCGACGAAGCATCCGCGCTGCGGGACATCGTTCCTGTTCCTTGTAATGATAATCAGCATACTCATGTTTTCGCTGGTCGGATGGCACAGCCCTGTTGTCAACATGCTGCTGCGCATCCTGATGATCCCTGTTGTTGCCGGCATTGCCTACGAGGTACTGAAGTTTTCCGGGAAACACACGGAGTGGCCGGTGATGCGGATAGTCAGCGCACCCGGCATGCTCCTGCAGTATCTTACCACAAGGGAGCCGGATGATGACCAGATAGAAGTGGCTATAACGGCAATGAAGAATGTTATCGTGGATGACGATTCCGACAGGTGGTAACATATACCTTGCGACAGTTCCGAAAATGCCCACCCGGGCATGCGGACAAGCTGCCGCACGAAAGCCTGTTAAGGCAGGGAATATATCTCTGAAGTATAAAATGAAGCATAATCGGCGTATCATTGTTAATTGGTATGACTTACGGTGAAGCGTATCGAAAAGGCATGGAAATATTGAAGAATGCGGGGATCGATGCTCCGGCAAATGATGCCGGAGTTCTGCTTTGTTATGCCGCGGGATGCAGCAGGACTCATCTGTATGCGTATGGTGACAGCGTACTTCCGGAGCAAATCGAGCGGCGTTATTTTGAACTCCTGGAAAAGCGGTCCGGAAGTTATCCGCTGCAGTATATTACCGGGGAACAGGAATTTATGTCGCTCGTTTTCGAGGTTACTCCCGATGTCCTGATACCCAGGCAGGAAACGGAGCTACTGGTGGAAACGGTGCTGGATTACTGCAGGATAAGAGTTTTAGCTGAAAATGATGAGCATGTGGAGCAGGAAGCTTTGGCGAAGGAGAAATTATCCGGCAGACCTGACGGATACGGGAAATCTGACAGACATGCCGGACGCAGACGGCCGGTCGAGATCCTTGACATGTGCACGGGATCAGGCTGCATAGCCGTAAGCCTGGCGCGGTATCTTCCTGGCTGCATCATAACGGCGGTTGACTTAATACCCGCAGCACTGGCAGTAGCCGGGAGAAATGCAGAGAGGCACGGCGTGTCCGGAAGGGTCCGCTTTATCCGGAGCGACCTGTTCGGGAGCATCCCGGAGAAAAAGTATGACGTAATAGTTTCGAATCCTCCATATGTAAGAACGGAAGATATCTGCAAACTTCAGCCCGAGGTGAAGTTTTTCGAACCTGTTGCGGCGCTTGACGGCGGCAGTGACGGCCTCCGCTTCTACAGGGAGATAATACGCAAATCCCCTGGTTATTTGCGGATGGGGGGAATGCTGGCATTCGAAACCGGATACGACCAGGCGAAGGCAGTGGCCGGCCTTATGGAATCGGACGGAAGGTTTTCGTATATCCGGATACACAGGGATCTGTCGGGGACCGACAGGGTCGTGTCAGGGTTTACTTCAGCTCAAGCAGCGCCATTGTGACATCATCGTGAAGATCATTCGATGATCCGATACCCGCGAACCTGAACGCGGATTCCTTTATATCCAGCAGGATCTGTTCAGGCCTGGGATCGCTGTTGAGAAGTATTTCAAGGAGCCTGTCCTCTCCGAACTGTTCGTTGGCCTTGTTTCTGATCTCAAGGATGCCGTCCGTGTACATGAAGAACCTGTCGCCGGATGACAGGCTGACAGTGCCGTCCTTAT
>DAOSCC010000216.1:0-4010 GCA_035361135.1 Clostridiales bacterium
CAGTTCCCCGGCCTCACAGGCGCTGCCGAGTATAAGGCCTTCCCTGTATTTCATGAGAATACTCCGGGGTACCCTGGGCCTCTTGTAGAAATAATTCAGATGTGACTCCGAAATGATCCTGTACAGGTTTTTGAGCCCGGTCCTGTCTTTGACAAGCAGTATTGCATGGTATGACGGCAGATTCTTCAGGTCGGTCTCTCCGGACAGGACCTTGTCGATGTCTCCAACGGTGGCGGCTCCCTTTTCAGCCACGATCTCCATGCACCTGATAAAGATCTCGGCCGTTGCCTGGGCGTCATCCACAGCCCTGTGGTGGTTTTCCAGCGAGACGCCGAGATGCCTGGCCACTATATCGAGCTTGTGCCTGCTGAGCTCAGGGAACAGCTTCCTGCTTAGCTGCAGCGTGTCCACTATCACATTGTTCAGTTCCCTGCCGCTCTGCCGCGCATGGTACCTGATAAAGCCCGTATCAAAGGAGGCATTGTGGGCTACCACCGGCAATCCCCCGGCAAAATCCAGGAAATCCCCGACTGCCTGGCTTATCCCGGGAGCATCGGCAACCATTGCATCGGTGATTCCCGTGAGCCTCGTGATATGCTCCGGTATCGGCATGCCGGGATTGACGAACGTGCTGAAACTGCCGGCGACCTTTCCGTTTTCCACTTTTACGGCGCCTATCTCCGTTATGCCGTCTTTGGATGGATTGAGTCCTGTGGTCTCTATATCGAACACCACAAAGCCGCCGGTCAGCGGATGTCCTGTTTCTGCGCCGTCGCCGGCGGTCACGACAGGTATTTCATCATTGACAAGATAACATTCCACTCCGTATATGATTTTCACATTGTGCTTTTTCCCAGCGCTGTACGCATCCGGGTACGCCTGGACAACGCCGTGGTCGGTGACCGCGATGGCTTTGTGGCCCCACTGTGCCGCCCTTTCCACCAGCTTTTCCACCGGCGTGACGGCATCCATCGCGCTCATCTGTGTATGCAGGTGGAGTTCGACCCTTTTTACTTCCGCATTGTCTGTCTTTACAGCTTTTCTGAGTTCGACTATGTCTGAAGCGAGCACGGTCAGATCTCTCGAGAACTTGTCGAACTGTGCGTCTCCCCTTACTTTCAGATGAACGCCCGGCTTTATATGTTCTTCTATGATATCACGGTCATCCTTCTGTATAAAGAGTTTGACAGTGATGGAACTGGTATAGTCGGTAACGTCGAATGTGCACAGATACTGATTCCCGCGGACCTCCCTGAATTCCGTGTTCAATACGTCGCCGCAGATTGCCACTTTGCCGGAATCCGGCGTTACGTCGCACATTTTCATCAGGCTGTCGCTGAAGTTTTTTCCTGTGATTATATCGATCACATTGGTGTCGTCCGTATTTGCTTTCCTTCTTTTCCTGTGTTTGACCAACTGTGCTTCTTCGGCAGTCAGCAGGCTTCTGATGCGCGCCTGTTCGTTCTCCTTGAATTCGTTATATTTTTCCGTGAATTCCTCATCCACCTTGCGGTCATGGAAATCCACGCTGACCTTCTTCCCGAAGGAGTGTTCAACGATTTCTTCTATAAGCCTGTCGCAGCAGTGGGATTTCAATATGTCCCGGCCTTTAGTCGCCAGCATTATCTCGATCCGGTCACCTTCGAGTTTCCAGGTACATCCGTCCAATATGCCTTTGCTCAGCGCGACCCTGGAATTGACTATGTGCAGTATGCTGTCACGGTATTCCTCCAATATCTCCGTAAGAGGGCCGTCTGTTTCGAAACGCAGCTGTATTTCAACATCCAGTGAAAAAGCTTCCGACAGCGCCGTCTCGACCTGTTCCGTGACCCGGGCAGGTATGAGCCTGTCTGCAGAAGCTTTGATCACCAGTTTTCCTGTTTTTTTGTATATACCGATGTTGTCGATCCTTACCTCGCTGAAAAAATCAGATACAGCGTCATCCAACCGCAGATCACTAAAAACTTCAGTAAAGCTTTTGTTTATTGCCGTCTCCGACATCTGACAGATCCCCTTTTGTAAGTTGATGTACAATTGTCAAGTCAGTTATCAAGTTATCTGCATTCTCTCTATCTCTTCCAGGAGTTCATCCACGATATGCTCCTGGGGTATCTTTCTGATGATCCTGCCTTTTTTGAACAGCAACGCTTCCCCAACGCCGCCCGCAATACCGATATCAGCTTCCCGGGCTTCTCCGGGTCCGTTTACCGCGCAGCCCACGACTGCGACTTTGATTGGTTTGCTGCATCCGGCAAGCCTTTTTTCTACTTCATTTGCTATTTTAACCAGGTCGATCCTGGTGCGCCCGCATGTTGGGCAGGATATGAGTTCCACCCCTGTTCTGCGAAGATCCAGGGCTTTCAGGATCTCGATCCCCACTCTCACTTCCTCCACCGGATCGCCTGTCAGAGATACTCTAAGCGTATCCCCAATACCTTCCGCCAGAAGGCATCCGATACCTGCCGCAGATTTCACCATGCCTGAGAAAAGCGTTCCTGCTTCGGTCACACCGATGTGAAGGGGATAATCGGTCATGGCTGACATAAGCCTGTATGATTCTATGGTCACAGGCACATTCGACGCCTTCAGTGAGATTACTATATCGTGGAATCCCAGATCTTCCAGCATCCTGACGTGCCCCATCGCACTATCAGCCATTGCCTGCGGGGTCGCCGCTCCGTATTTCGCCAGTATATGCTTTTCCAGGGACCCTGAATTTACGCCTATCCTGATGGGTATCCCCCTGGCCTTGGCCGCTTCCACGACTTTCCTCACCTTTTCGGTCCCGCCGATGTTGCCGGGATTTATCCGTATTTTGTCTGCTCCGTTTTCAATGCTCGCCAGCGCAAGTCTATAGTCGAAATGTATATCGGCAACAAGGGGTATCCTGATCGACTTTCTGATTCTCTTCAGCGCTTCGGCAGCTTCACTGTCGGGCACGGCAACTCTGACGATATCACAGCCTGCCTCCTCAAGCCTCTTTATTTGATCGACGGTAGCAGAAACATCCCTCGTATCGGTGTTGGTCATCGACTGTACCGCAACGGGCGCATCACCGCCTATATAAATATCTCCGATACGGATTTTCCTGGTTTTCTTTCTTTCTATCCTGCCCATCTCCCTGTCCAAACCTTTCAGGCAGCTGTAGATCAGCTGCCGATCACATATTTCTGGAATTCATTTACAGCAATATATATCCCGAACAGGATGATTATGATAAAACCTGCCATCGTTATGACAGATTCCTTCTCCGGGTTCAGGGGCTTGCCTCTGACAGCCTCTATCCCTATCAGCAGGAGCCTGCCTCCGTCGAGTGCCGGGAACGGCAGAAGGTTCGTGGCACCGAGCGCCACGTTCAGCATGCCTGTAATATACATCAGGTACAGGAACATTTGCCCTACATTCGGAGCCTGGCTAACAGTGGTCGTGATCGTGCTCACCATCCCGATAGGCCCCATCATGTCCGAAACGTTGACCTTCCCGGTTATCAGCCATTTAGGGCTGTAATATACGCTCCTGATTATCGAATACGTGAATATGGCCGACTGGCCAAGGGCATCCAGTACGTCTCCCCTGCTAAAACCAAAATCAAGTCCGACCTCGTACCATTCCTCGGTTTTTACCTCTATCGGCGTCAACGTCGTGACGAAGTGGTCACCGTTTCTCAAAACAGTGATCTCAAGCTCATTGATGCCATTGTTCTTTATCAGCTCGGTCATTTTCTCATAGGAGTCCACCTCGGTCCCGTTTATGGCAACGACTTTGTCGCCCGCCATCAGGCCTGCCTGTTCCGCGGGAGATCCGGCGTAGATCTCCTTGAGCACATTCGATCCTTCCGGATTTGTCAGATCGAGTACTACTCCCATCATCGGAGACGAGGTCTCAGGATGGTATATGGGTCTCAGTTCTCCTTTGAGCAGTTTGCCGTCCCTTTTGTATTCCACCGTTACGGGCTCGCCTTTCGAAACGTAAAGGAACTGTACTACATCGATCGGGGCATATATCCTCTT
>DAOSCC010000217.1:0-4003 GCA_035361135.1 Clostridiales bacterium
GGGCCGGCTGCCATGCCGAAGCGCGGGTACCGGCTTCCTGCTTCTCTTCGACGAATGTATTCCACTGCATGCATGCAGGGCATTTGCCAAGCCAGCCTGACGATTCATACCCGCACTCCTGGCATACAAAGACGGTCTTATTCTTTGCCATAGCTGAAATTATCCTCCGAAAGTCTATAGTTGCTGAAACTTTCAATCCATAATATCAAATATAAATACATGCATACATTGTCTTATCAGGCAGACATGCTGACCCGATCCCCGGCTTCCGGCCGTTGTCAGTGCAGCTTCCGCCCGTATTTCGTCACTGCAGATGCAGTTCCCCGGCCTCCAGAAGTTTGTCCAGCACCAGGACAAACATCGCATGAGACCAGGTAAGCGGGACCACCCAGGCAGGCTTGCCTGTCAGCTTGTCTATCTGTTCCGGCAGGAGCCCCTGCTCCGTCGTCCCTCTGACTGCCCACCAGAAATACTCCCGTGCTTTTACGTAATCCTTCCTTTCGATATTGTACAGTGCTGCCCACAATGTGGTCAGGATCCATGGATTGCCGCCGATATAGTTGTCATATTCGTAACGCATGAGTCCGCCGTTCACATTCAGGTATCTTTCCAGCACATTGGCCGTGGATGCCATATGGACATCATCGGCAGGGTATATCCCAAAGGGAACGCTCAGCCCGAGCAGGCTGACGTCGAGTGTTCCGTCCTCAAGGGTATAGTCTCTTGCAATGCTTTTTTCATTTCTCTTAAGCCAGATCTTCCGGTCTGTATGTTCTTCTCCCCAGCTATTGAGCTTTACACGTACGCTTCGTATGAACCTGTTCCAATCGGGTTTCCAGAAATTCTTAAAGATCGCCTCCCTGAGCCTGGCTGCATGCTCGCGCCATTTTCCTGCAAGCTCCGGGGATTCGCCAAGCAATTCGGCTATCCTGGCGCCTGCTTCGATGCCGGCACACACCGCGGCGCTGGAATATGCATGTTCTCCCAGCCGCTCCTCCCATATATCGAAACTCAGCCATGGCAGGCCTGTTTCGCCGTCGGTGTACCTGGTAAGGAACTCCATGCCATTTTTGACACACGGCCAGAGCCTGGCAAGGAAGTCCATGTTTTTTGTCGCATTATAATGCTGAAGGATGCCCCAGATTATGGAGCCGCCCTCATCGATCTGCAGCCCCCACGAGGGTGCGAGGTCGCCGTTCGTGTAGAATCGCTGCTGCCAGCTGCCGTCCTCATCCTGCACATTGGCAGCCCAGTAGTAAAAGCCCTCAGCCGCTTCCGTCAGTCCGCAGCGATCCAGGGCCGAAGTAATGAAAGCCGCATCACGGCCCCAGCAGTACGCATACCTGCCGCATCTCGTGAACTGTTCATCCAATTCAGGCGCCGCCAGCAGCGCCCCGGTCCGCTTGTTCGACATAAGTGCAAAAACCAGCAGCGACCGTTTATAAAGCTGATCGACCTCAGGGATCCCCGTATTTATCTGCCTGGCCCCTGATAAAAATTCACGCCAGTATTTTGCGGTATTGTCCAGCATTTCCCATGTATCTGTCGATTTGACCCATCTGAGCATTTTCTTCAATGATTTCAGTTCAGTCGAAAAACATATGCTCACAGAACACCTGAGCCTGTCTCCGTCTCCGAGATGAACGCTGTCCCACAGCAAGCTGCCTTCCTTCATCATACCTATCGTATCATTGCCGGACAGCTGCCCGCGGTCGGCACTCTCCTGCGCGCCGGGGCCAAGCTGGTACTGCATTGCAGGCACTGCTGAAACGATGCCGTAGCAATAACCATGCCGATAATGTATCAGCGCGGAAAGATCGGTGTCATATATGACGCCTGCTGTATCATAAACGGAAGAAATGCTGGAGGAGTATAGCACAAAGCTTATTTCGAGTTGGAATCCGCAATCATTGTCGATTTCGTAGCATCTGTTCAGAACGTCGCCGTCAGGAAGAGCGAAGTCGTATTGCCTGATTTTTAAACCGTATTTCACATGTGTGAACTCCGTGACAGCCACATTCGTATCGTCGATGAAATACTGCCTGACCTTCCAGTTGGATGAATGCAGCCAGGAGGTACCAAGCCACAGTCCGGGGCATATAAGGCCTGTTATAAATCTGTCGACATGTTGGGGAAAATCTATGTCGGGCCAGAAGATCCTGGTTATTTCTCCTTTTCCGTCGATACATGCAAGCATACTGGAATTGCCTGTTATCAGATTATTGAAATACGACTTCACCGCATCACCCCCCATCGTATCATTCACATTCTATCATAATGGCATAAAAAGCGGCAATTAGTATCAATTTGACAGGGGAATAAATATTTTCATCCGAAAGGCACAAAATAATAAAAACCGCAGCGATGGAGGTCTCTCATGAATGAAATGCTTCAAAGACTGGTAATGTTCGTCACACAAATCATCCAGGTTTTTATTTTTGCAGCAGGCTGCTATTTTTTTGGGGTTTCCGTGTACGGGTGGAGGAAGAGAAAAGAAAAGCCTGAATACGCGGCCCCGTTCAAAAGGTTCGCCGCCGTGATCGCAGCGCACAACGAAGAACTCGTTATAGCGCATATCATAGACAGTTTGCTGGAGCAGAACTATCCGCGGGAATTGTACGACATCTTCGTCATCGCCGACAACTGTACTGACAATACTGCCGCCATCGCCGCCAGCCGAGGCGCGCTGGTATATGAGCGGACCGACAGCGAAAACAGGGGCAAAGGCCATGCCCTTGAATGGATGTTTCAAAAGATATACGATATGGACGACAAATATGATGCCGTCTGCGTTTTTGACGCCGATAACCTCGTGTCGTCGAATTTCCTATACGAAATGAACAAACAGCTTTGCAAAGGCCACAAGGTCGTACAAGGCTACATAGACAGCAAGAATCCCTTTGATTCATGGATAACGTGCTCCTACTCCATAGCTTTCTGGCTTTCCAACCGGATATTCCAGCTGCCGAGGTATTACCTGGGGCTCAGCTGCGGCCTGTGCGGGACAGGCTTCTGCGTGGATATGTCAGTTTTGAAACACATAGGCTGGGGTGCGACGTGCCTCACCGAAGACCTGGAGTTCACCATGAAACTGGCCCTTAATGACATGAAAGTATCATGGGCGCATGATGCCGTCGTATATGATGAAAAGCCGATAACGCTGAAACAGTCATGGCGGCAGCGCATCAGGTGGATGCAGGGACATGCGGACTGCGCATCGAAATACCTGGGCCCGCTGTTCAGGAAAGTATTCAGGGAATGCAACCTTGCTGCTTTTGACTGCGCGATTTACCTGTTTCAGCCAATCAGGTTCATTTTCATGGGCCTGATGACGGTCATGCTGTGGATCCAGTCATTTTACCCGGAGGCGCCGTTCTACACGCTGCAGTACGTGTTCCCGACCGCCGTCTGGTATGTATTCGTCATATTGCAGTTCCTGTATGGTCCGCTGGTGATACTCAGCGAAAACAAGTTCGACTTCAGGATACTGCTGGGTTTCCTGGTATATCCATTCTACTGCCTCACCTGGGTACCCATAACGGTCCAGGGTTTCCTCACGAGAAAAAACAAAGCGTGGAACCATACGAGACACACCCGCGTGATCACGATAAAAGAACTGGAAAAGCCCCAAAATGCCCTGAAACCTTCCCCCGAAGCCTCCCGCTACCAATAGGGGACAGTCCTTCATTTTCGGGGACCATTTTCGGGGACGGTTCTTCAGTTAAGGACAGTCTCAACTTGGGGACAGTTCTTCATTTATCTTAAATAGAAGACAGTTTTCATCTTCAGGGACAGTCTTCTGGTTCGGGGACAGTTCTTCAGTTCCCGGAAAGGGGATCCGCCTTCGGGGACGGTCCTTCTGTTCGGGGACAGTTCTCAACTTTTGAAACCAACAGGGCAACCCCAGACATGAAATGCAGGACTGTCTCTTAACAAAGAAGCGTTCCATCAAAAAGTGCAGAACTGTCCCCTGAACTGGAGAACTGTCCCTCATCCAAAAATG
>DAOSCC010000218.1:0-3950 GCA_035361135.1 Clostridiales bacterium
GTTTCGATCCGCTGACGTCGGCGGTACTGAGCCTTGCGGAAATCAAACAGATGGTTGACGAGATGTTCGAGGCAAACAGGAACTGGCTGCCTCAGTTCAAACATTTTAAATAGATTTCAGGTTCCTGGTACGACATGTGGTCATGAGGATAATTGCCAGAACATGGGATGGTTCCCGTGCACTGGCGGTTTGGACACGGGAACCGTTCCCGTGTCTTGCCAGTCGTGCCGGGTACTCTGTATTGGAGGAGGATCAAAAATGGCAGAATTACGATGGCACCCCCTGATCAGGGACTGGGTCATGATCGCGTCACACAGGCAGGACAGGCCCCAGATGCCCAAGGACTGGTGTCCGTTTTGCCCTGGTTCGGGAAGGGTCCCGGATGATTATGAAGTATACAGGTATGACAATGACTTTCCTGCCCTGATGCTGCAGCCGCCCAAGCCTGATGATGTTGCAACTGATTTTTACAAAACGGCTGAGGCCTACGGCAAGTGCGAGGTCATACTTTTTTCTCCGGACCATTCCGCATCGCTGCATCAGTTTTCGGTGGAGCATATAGTAAAGATTGTTGACTTGTGGACGGAACGCTTCGCCGAACTCTCGAAGGACGAGAGGATCAAATACATCTTCATTTTCGAAAACAGGGGAGAAATGGTTGGAGTCACGATGCCCCACCCTCATGGACAGATCTACGGATATCCGTTCATTCCCAAGAAGATCCAGCTCGAACTGGAGTCATGCAGGGAACATTATGAAAACAATGGCACATGCCTTATCTGTGATATGATGAAAGATGAGATGAAACACGGCGACAGGGTCATTTTTGAAAATGAGGACTTTGTGGTCTTCCTGCCATTCTTTACTGAATACCCATACGGCGTGTATATAGTGAGCAAGAACCACAAACAGAATCTCACCCAGTTCGATGGAAGGGAGAAGGCGAACCTGGCACGGGCTCTGAAGGAAACGACAGGGATGCTGGACTCGCTTTTTGGATTCCCGTTCCCGTATATGATGTGCATGCACCAGGATCCCGTAAACAGCGGCGATGTGAGCGATTATTACCATTTCCATATCGAATTTTTCCCGCCGATGCGCTCATCGAACAAGCAGAAGTTCAATGCCTCCAGCGAGACCGGGGCATGGGCCCATGCCAATCCGACGAAACCTGAGGAGAAGGCGGCGGAACTCAGGGAGGCGCACAAGAGGTTCCTGGGCAGCCAGGGAACATAAAAAGGATGCAGCGATCCGGGACAGCCGGCAGCAACATGCGCTGAAAAGCGAGTGATGCGAAACGTTACATGGAATGTCATCGAAACTTGGATAAAATCCGGAAAGAGGTGTCGATATGACCATTGCGGATCTTAAAAAGAAGTTCATCGAAGTATACGGCGGTACCGAAGAAGGCATAAGGGTATTCTCATCGCCGGGGCGTGTCAATCTGATCGGCGAGCACACCGATTACAACGGAGGATATGTTTTCCCGGCCGCATTGACGCTGAGTTCCACCGTCGTCGCCAGACCGCGGGACGACAGGATGATGAACCTGATAGCCACCGATCTGGGCATACAGGTAACAGGGTCGCTTGACAGGCTGGATGAGTACAAATCATTGAAATGGGGCAACTACCAGTACGGCGTAGCCGATGAACTTCAAAAGGCAGGGTACAGGCTGGTTGGCTGCGACCTGCTGTATCACGACACTGTGCCGCTGGGAGCCGGCCTTTCATCATCCGCGGCGATAGAAGTAGCGACAGCTGTAACGCTGGTATCATTGGGCAATGCGGCTTACGACCTGGACCAGCCCATCGACATGATCGAAATGGCGCTGATATGCCAAAAGGCTGAGAACAATTATGTCGGTGTCAATTGCGGCATAATGGACCAGTTCGCATCCGCGATGGGAAAGAAAGACCACGCCATATTCCTCAACTGCAGGGACCTGAGTTACAAACACGTGCCATTGAACCTGAAAGGGTACAAAATCGTGATCGCCAACACGAACAAGAAGAGGGGACTTGCCGACTCCAAGTACAATGAGAGGAGAAGCCAGTGCGAAGCAGCTTTCGAAATACTGAAAAAATTCCTCCCTGGAGCTACATGCCTCGGCGAGATATCGATGGACGATTTCAACAGGTTCAGACATGAGATAAAGGATGAAGTGATCCGGAAAAGGGCTGAGCATGTGATAGCTGAGGACGACAGGGTCCTGAAGTCGGTCGAAGCGCTGAACAATGACGATATAGCGCTGTTCGGCAAGTACATGATCGCGTCCCACGATTCGCTGAGAGACCTGTACGAGGTAACAGGCGCTGAGCTTGACGCCCTGGTGGAAGAGGCACTGAAGGTGGAAGGCGTTGCAGGCTCAAGAATGACCGGTGCAGGCTTTGGAGGCTGTACTGTCAGCATAGTAAGGGAAGATGCCGTCGACAGGTTCATCGAAGAGGTAGGCAAAGGATACACGGCCAGGACCGGACTGGTGCCGACTTTCTACATTTCGGAGGTTGGCGACGGCGGCAGGGAATTGAGCAGATCCTGAAGTCACTTAAAGCAAGTTGGAATAGATCTAAAGCATGTAAATCAGATCCTTAAGGGTGCGGATCCCCGGAGGATATACCATTGACAGTGAAGTCACCTGGTCACACCCGTCGATTTCCATGAAAAGGGATCTCCCGCTGCAGAACGCAGAGCGCTCCAAGCGGGAGATCCCAATCTGTTACGGTAAATTCATCACTTAATTGTGATCACTTCATCTCCAAAACGTATTTCTACTTTTTTCGCATTCTCATAGTCGAATCCTTCAAATCTGATCGAGGGACTGAAGTATCCGTCATCTCCTCTGCCTGGTAAAGCAGTATACATTTCTTTCAGCACAGGTCTCTCTGCACCGTCGACAAACAGTCGGAGACGCTCTGTATTATCGACTATTGTCATTTTGTATGCATTCCTGTCATCTATGCCATTCAGGAAGTGTTTTGTGGCAAATGTGGGCTTGGTGAATTGATCCCATATGCTGCACGCTTCCAATAAGTGGATGTCATCTTCCATTATCCTTGCATTGATTTCAGCCTTGTAGTTGGAGAATGTAATGTTGTCTATCATTAGCGACCTGCGCTTTACCGGCGCTGTGATTTTGCCTTTATAATACTCATAGTCTTCGTCATACGGGTATGAAACGAAATCATCAATAACATCTTTAGTGAGCAGCTTATTTACCGCCACAACAACAGGTTCCTGCAGGATCGAACGGTCAGGCGTGAATGTATAGAACAACTCGCAGGCTATCATACCGACAGGCTGGCCCTTATAGTACAGGTTGACGCCCAGGACGCGTATCGTCACATCTCCTGTGGTGCCTTTCACCCAAAATTCAGGAAGCTCGTAGTTGAAATAGTACACTTCGCTGCCGTCATCAGAGATCACTTTCGTGCCCGGCGCTTCTACCGGCCAATAGCCCCAGCCCCGGCCTGTTTCTTCCATTATCTGCGGGGAAGATGTCTGCGCGGTGAGCCGGATCTCATAATCGTCGATATAGCTGAGGTCTTTCTTTGGTATCAGCTCGAACAGCACCTTCTGAGTCTCGATATCACCTGTGAATGCCACCAGTTTCAGGGTGAATTCATTATCCTCGCCGACAATGCCGAGCTCCTGCACGATCCCCGAATCCGCAAGCTTTGCACTGACCGGGTCATTTGCGCGGAAGATGCCGGCCAGATCAAGCAACCCGACAGCGGCGAACACATAAGTCGTACTCAGTACCAGGAGCACCGAAGCAAGCGCAATGGCAGCCCACCTGTACCTGGGGCGTTTTTTATGGCTGCGGGTTTTTTGATCGATCATACGTAAAATTACATCATCGTCCAGGGAATGATCATAATATTGACTGAAAGTTTTCCTGTACCTGTCCCTGAAGCTCATCCCTATAAACCTCCTTAAGCTTATTCTTC
>DAOSCC010000219.1:0-3921 GCA_035361135.1 Clostridiales bacterium
CTATTGCCAGCTTCATCAGAAACCAGATGGAAACTATCCTGCTCGGCAAACCTGTAGATAGGTTCGATGATATCACGTCATACATCGACAATGTCAGAAAGATGGATGCCGGATTATCCGATAAGATCGATAAGGCTTTCCGCCTGAGGATGCCTGCGGAAGCAAGGCCGGTTCATGAGGCAGACAGGGGCAAAAGCATATCTGCCTGAGCATATCTGTGATAAAATAAGGCCTGTGGCATAATACCGGCTTAATCGTCAATGTCAATAGTGATTTGGTATAAGGATGGGCAATTTATGAGTATTGAAAGAAACTGGACAGTTTTGTTTATTGGAGGTCCTTCAGGGTCGGGAAAATCGAGCCTGGCTTATCAGATTGCCAGGCTTTATGGCGTAAATGTGCTGGAAGCAGATGATGTTTACCTGTCTGTGAAGGCGGTCACAAAAAAGGAGGATTTTCCCGCAATACATTACTGGGATACAGGTGCGGACTGGAAAAGTATCGGAGTTGAGGGCAATGTAAAATGGCTGACCGATGTCAGCAAAGAGATGGTTCCGGTGCTTGAAGCACTTATGAACAGGCATCTTGAAGACAAGCTGCCTGTCATTGTCGAGGGTGATTTCATCTATCCCGGGTTAATGGCATCTCTCAACAATCCGGAAGTGAAATCAATTTTTTTGATAGAACCTGATGTTGATCAAATAATGCAAAATTACCAGTCAAGAGAAGGCGGCGGTTTACAGCGGTACAGGGCTGAGATAAGTGTTGCATACGGCAAATGGATCAAAGATACCTGCAAAAAGAACAACATCAGCGTGATCGAGGCAAGACCCTGGGATACTGTCCTTGTGAGAGCTATAAATAGTTTATCATGACATCACGGAGTGACGTGCTTGCTCCTGTAAGACGTCGCAATACACTATGTGTACCTTCTTTTAGTTCCTGACCATCCATGGTAGAATGTAGTAAAACTGTATCTGCGTTGTACAGCCTGGATCAAATTACACTTACACAGGGAGGTTCCGGATGGGAAGGAGTAAACCAGGAAAGCTCCTTGGGTACATGTGAAATCACCCGCCAGGTTATCGCAGAAAAAGCATAACTGTTTATTGCCGGGACAAAGACACGGCAGAGACATGAGCGAGACATATGTTTGAGTTCTTCAATAAGCCGGAATATGGTCCGGACGGTGAGAGACGCAGGATTTTCTGCTATTACGATAACGAGAAGACAGGCAAAAAAGATTTCTGGTGCAAGGTGCATGCAGAAATCAAAGATGAGTCGGAGATCAAGGATGACAGGCTTCAGTTTGAGGGTAAAATCATCTCATACACTGCTGACCATAGAAATCCATATAAGACTGACATGATTTATTAAAAACCCGGGAGGCCGCAGCGGTTACGGTCTCTTTTTATTGGCAGGGATACATGTTTCATGCAAAAAATACTTGACATTCATTTTAGACAATTGTAGAATATGTATAGTAGACAATTGTCTTAAATGGGGGGTGATGCGATGAAAGACATGAAAAAATTGCCAGATGCGGAGTTCGAGGTAATGAAGATCGTGTGGCAAAACGATCCACCTGTTACTGCGAACATTGTTATGGAGCAGCTGGGGAAGAAAAAGAAGTGGAAAACCCAAACGGTGATCTCTCTCATGTTCCGGTTGGTCGAGCGGGGGTTCCTTCGTACTGAAAAAGCGGGCAGAGAGCGTCTTTACTATCCCGTTGTCAGCAGGGAAGAGTATCTGAAATTCGAAACAGGTAATTTTATAAAGCAATACCACGACAACTCCCTGCTTAACCTTGTCAATACGCTGTATGATGACGATGCACTGACAGACAGGGATATCAGCGAACTGCTCCAATGGATAAAAGAACGGAGGGGCTGAAATGAAGGACTTCATGATAATGCTTACGACTCATTCCGCAGCCTTATCAGCCGTTATTCTTTTGTATGCAGCGGTAACCCCGGTATTGTCAAAGCGTTACTCTGCCAAATGGCTTTATTATTCATGGCTGATAATTGTTATAGGATTGATCGTTCCGGTCTGGCCGCAGTTTGAGGTGCCAGGCATAAATGTAACGGCGCCGGCCGAGGCTGTATTGACCAGGCCGCTTATGGCAGTTCCGGCGACAGTTGCAGACACTGCCACCCGGGTCAGCAATGCTGTTCAACTTAACCATCCCGTTCAATCCGGCAATTTCGTGATGCAGCACGCCATTACAAGCATCCAGTGGTGGCAGGCAGCAGCGGCTATTTGGGCAACAGGAGCGGTCGCTTTCCTTCTCGGCCGGTGTTTCAGACATTATCGGTTGATGAAAACGCTCGGACGCTGGAGCGAGGAGGTTAAAGATGAACAGGTATTGGCGCTTATGAATGATATAAAAAAAGAACTGGGGATACCAGGGCGGGTAGGCCTGCATTTATGCCCATATACAGGCAGTCCCATGATTGCGGGCCTCTTCAGACCGCGGATATTGCTGCCGGTGACAGACATTCCGAAGGAAGAACTCCGCTTGATCCTGAAACATGAACTCATTCACTGCAGAAGAAAGGATACATGGTATAAGTGCCTGCTGCTGCTCGCGACAGCCATGCATTGGTTCAATCCCGCCGTTTACCTGATGGCAAAGGTGATCAATGCACAGTGTGAACTTTCATGCGATGCCGAGGTATTACGCGACTCTGAACCGGATATGCGCTACAGGTACTGCAAAGCGATCGTCGGCCTGCTTGAGACCCGGTTAAAAACAAGAACAGCGTTATCAAATAATTTTTATGGAGGTAAGAGTGGTATGAAAATAAGGATTTCGTCCATCCTGGACGCAAGGAAAAAGAAAGCCGGTCTGGCTGTTGCCTGCGCCATGCTGATGCTGACGGCCGCAATCGGAATTGCAAGCGCAGCGATAAGAGTGGATAATGGAATAAATGACATGTCAGGAAATGTAAATGCCGATGTAGTTGTCCGTCTGGCGGATCATAATAAAACACCGGAAAATTATGACACCTCAGCATGTTATGTGGATGCAAGACCTGAGCTGGAGTTTTACATTGACGGAAGAGATATAGCCCAAATAGAGGTAACATGCCGGAATGAGTACCTATACGCAGTTGACCTGACTCACACACAGCATGAAAAATACTGGAATGCCGAATATTATCAGACATACGACGATGAAATCGGGACCAGTACATTCTATCCTGAGCGCCTTTATGGCAAAACAATAAAGTTCTCATTCGACAAAGAGTTTAGTGACTACGGGGAGATTTGGTACAGGTGGACAGCCGAGAACCTGTATAGATGGGCAAGTGAAGATAATTTCTCCCATTTCGTCGGTTTCGGCGTCGATCCGAAAATAGAGTTGCCGGAAGATATGACTGAGGAGCAGAAACTTAAGCTGGCGGCAGGAGAAGACGGTTCCGGCGCCGCAAACATCGGGCATATCTGCCTTGACGGCTATCCTGAAGAACTGGCCAGTGACCGTATAGAAATAAAGGTAACTGACAGGGAAGGCAATTCGGTGACAAAGTATATCAATGTTGAAATAAGCAACAACGAACTAATGCAAACCGTAGTCACTGCGAACGTGGAGGATTAAACCAGTTGGTCCATGAACGGTCTTGAAATCGTGTTTCTGTCGAAATTCAATTCCTTGGCTACGCCTTATGTCGATACCCTGCCGACCCCTCCGCCGAAAGTGTCGCTACAGGAGTACTCCGGATGAACTACTACGAACGTATTCAGAAATCCATCGACTACATTGAAAGCAGGCTCAAAGACAATATTGAAATCGAAAAAGCGGCAGCGGAATCTTACATGTCCAGTTCGACCGTCCCCCGGCAACCTTGTCACAGGAATAGCCACCCCTGGCAAGAACCGTCCTTGCATCTTGATAAAAAAAGTAAATAAAGGTAG
>DAOSCC010000220.1:0-3788 GCA_035361135.1 Clostridiales bacterium
GGGGCGAAAAAGCTTTCGGCGCGACCGCCGACATGCCGGACATGTTCCAGATGGTCGTGGACAACGGAGTCGTAACGAAGATGCTGTCAGGCGAACAGGCCCTGCCGATACCTGAAAATGGTTTTATCGTCGTTACCCGCAGCGAGGGAGCAAAAAAGCTTAAAAGTGTTTTCAGCGTTGGAGACATTGTCCGCATGGATATAACTACGACCCCGGACTGGCAACAGCTTAAAATGTCCATTTCCGGCAGTGCCATCCTGGTCGATAACGGGGTCATCCCGGAGAAATTCTCTTTCGAAGCGTCGGATATTAAGGTAAAAAGCCCAAAAACAGCACTTGGCATATCCAAAGACGGTAAAACACTGTATTTCGTCACGGTGGACGGAAGACAGACAGCGAGCCTCGGACTGACATTGAAGGAAATGGCCCAATTTATGCAGAGCATTGGCGCATATAACGCGATAAATATGGACGGAGGCGGCTCTACCACCATGGTGGCAAGACCCCTGGGAGAAACAGGCGTCAAAGTCATGAACAAACCTTCCGACGGTGTCGTCAGGACAGTCATCAACGGAATAGGGGTGTTCACGTCAGCGCCTGCTGCGGAGCTTGCAGGCCTGATCATCGAAACCGACGACAGGTACATGTTTACAAATGCCACCCGGGCATTCAGGGTAAAGGGCTATGATAAGTATCTCAACCCGGTCGAAGTGGATATGTCCCAGGTCGAATGGAGCGTTTCGGGAGTAAAGGGGACATTCGAGGGCAACGTATTCAGGCCAAGTACATACGGGGAAGGGACAGTAAAGGCACGTATCGGCGATATCAGCACGTCAATAAGGATCAGCGTGCTTTCGAAGCCTGTAACGCTCACCCTGGACACAAAGAGCCTCAAACTGCCGGTAGGAAAGTCTAAGACTTTCAAGGTGATCGGAACGAACCCCAGGGGTTATAAAGCGACCATAAATCCGGAAGATCTTAACTGGAAAGTCAGCAGTGATTTCGGGTCATTCAGCAACGGTGTATTCAAAGCGGAGAAAAAGGGCGCGGGATATATCGAGGTCTCTTTCGGCGATGCCTACGCCTACTGCCCGGTTTCAGTATCGGCAGAAACCAGGGAGGTAGTGGAGCGGTTTGAAGAAGTAAAAGGATTTTTCCAGTCGTACCCTGAAACCATAGAAGGATACTATACGGTCACAGATGAACAGAAAGTTTCCGGAAAATCCTCCGGCAAGCTGGTGTACAACTTTTCGACAAATACCGATGTGACCCGTGCAGCATATTGGGTCCTGCCTGAAAAAGGTTATGTCCTCGATGCCGATACGCATAAGATCGGGCTCAATGTCTACAACGACCACGAGAACTCCGGATGGCTGCGCGCTGAACTGGTTGATGCGGACGGCAAGAAACAGGTGGTGGATTTCGCCAAAATCATGAACTGGGTCGGCTGGAATTATGTCGAGGCATCCGTGGAAAGCATCAAAAAGCCGGCAAGGCTTAATAGGATCTATATAGTGCAGGTCAATCCGGACATGGACGCAGGCACCCTGTATTTTGACGACCTTACCTTTGTAACCAACGGTTACCCGTCGCTGGACGGCATAGAAGTACCCAAGGATACGCCGTTTGTCGACGAAGCGAACAAGGCTGTGAGCTTCAATAAAGCAACCGACGATTCTTTCAGGTTCGGTGTAATGGGACAGTCGAGAGCTCCGGAGAATGATGTTGAAAAAAGGCTCACAAAAGTATTCGCGGACAAGGTGACCAAATACCTGGAGGTCGGAGCGGTCGTCGGAAGCGGCTCTCATGAGTCGATCACGGCAAATGTTAAAAAGAAGCCTGTAGTCGCGACACACAGCGTTGACCTGAAGAGTACCAAGGCAACAGATTATGCGTACTCGGTCACGGATTTTAAAAACAGCAGGTTCATCAAGCTCGATACGAGGAAAAACAGCCTGAGGCTGAGCGATCCGGATCAATGGAGCAAATTCCTCAATGATCTGGAATCCTTCAAGGGCAAGAATGTATTCATATTTATGGAGAGTTCTCCGGAAAACTTTACAGATAAACTTGAACTTGCCCTGTTCAAGAAGACACTGAAGGATTACCGTTTCGATACACTGAAGAATGTATGCGTATTCTATAAAGGCAGCGAAAACAAATGCACGCTGGAAGACGGAGTGAGGTATTTCGAAACAGCCGGCTATGAAGTATCAGGCGTAAAGTCGAAAGACACCAGCAAAGCCCAGTATATACTGGTAACGGTCAAAGGCTCTGAAGTGACGTATGTATACAAACCGATCGAATCATCCTGATAATGTCCTGCTGATACTGTCACCGGAAACCCGGCACAGTCCGGCAAGACGCAGACATGATACCCATGTGCAGTGCAAAAGAAAAGGACTTGCTGCATAATGGCTCACAGCATAAAAGCCTGCAGTACAGGCAGAAAAATTTCAGATACCGCAATAAAGAAGGCGCAAAATGGGTAATACTTTAAAGCATCAGATCATCGGGGGGTCATTTCCCCTTTGTTCTGATGCTTAGTATTGTCTGTTTGCGTTTTTCATTATTTAAAGCAACAACCCCATTCAATTAAAAAGGAGGACTTTATAAAATGCCTGCTGAAATACTGTTTTCATCTGTCGAATATGACAAATACGATGCTGATGTGACACTGCCTGCCAAATTCGGACGCCTCATCGACCGTATGGGAATGCAGGATGTGGTCAGGGATAAGTGGACCGCGATCAAAATGCACCTGGGAAGATATATCGGCTACTCCACGATACCGCCGATCTTTGTGAAAATACTCGTGGACAAGCTGAAGAGCTACGGAGCTAAAGTTTACATAACTGATCAGATCGTATCCGAAGCCAGGGCGCGCGGATATAACGAAGATTATCTCGGGGCTCCGATAGTCGCGGCTGCAGGAGTCACGGGCAGATATTTCTATGAAAAGCATGTTGATTTCAAAAGCCTGAAAAACATTGATATTGCAGGCAACATACACGACGCCGATGTCATGATCGATCTGTCGCATGTGAAAGGCCACGGGGTCTGCGGATACGGCGGAGCCTGCAAGAACATCGCAATGGGCTGTGTCACGGACAGGACGCGCCACCAGATACATGGGCTGGAAGGCGGCATCGAATGGGATGAGAATTTGTGTATCCACTGCGGGCTTTGCGTCAACAGCTGCAACCATTATGCCAACAGGTTCAACGAAGACGGCAAATACGAGGTAAACTACCACCACTGTACACTGTGCCAGCACTGCGTAAAGGTGTGTCCGGCATCAGCCATGAGGATGCTGGATAACCAGTATGAAGATTTCCAAAAGGGCATGGCCCTGTGCACTAGTGAGGTACTGAAAACATTCGAGCCCGGCCATGTTTTCTATATAAACTTCCTCATCAACATAACGGCGCTGTGCGATTGCTGGGGGCTGACCACACCATCCCTCGTCCCGGATATAGGAGTCATGGCATCAACGGATATCGTGGCCATTGAGAAGGCCAGCCTTGATTCAATAAAAACAGAAAACCTGATTCCTGCTGGAGTCCCGAAAGGCCATGAACTCGGAACGAAAGGCCACCTGTTTGAAAGGCTCCATGGGAAAGATCCATTCGTTCAGCTCAGAGAACTGGAAAAACTGGGACTCGGCACGATGGAGTACGAAACTGAAACCATCGATTAGTGCCGGCAGTGCCGGAAATACAGCAATAGAAACAATTAGAGCAGGGAAGCCGATCAACATCACTTCCCTGCTTCTGCATATATGTGCC
>DAOSCC010000221.1:0-3771 GCA_035361135.1 Clostridiales bacterium
GAACGGGGTCCTAGAGGGTATCTCGTATCCAAGTTCCTTCTCGTAATACTCTGCTATCTCTGTAATAACGGTAGTGTCCATACCGTCAGTGGTGCCCCTGAGCTGCGCATATTCGATGACCATTGCCTCAAGGGGCGTATTGCCCGTCCTCTCGCCGATGCCGAGCAGTGAACAGTTGACTGACGAAGCGCCGTACAGCCATGCGGAAGCTGAATTCACGACCGCCTTGTAGAAGTCGTTATGCCCGTGCCATTCGATCAGTTCGCTTGGGAATCCCGCATGGTGCCTGAGGCCGTAAATGATGCCCGGAACGCTCCTGGGAAGCGCGACTCCCGGGTATGGCACCCCATATCCCAGCGTGTCACAGGCCCTGATCTTTATCGGCACGCCGCTTTCCTCGCTCAGTTTGCGCAGTTCCAGAGCGAAGGGAACGACAAAGCCGTAGAAGTCGGCACGGGTTATGTCTTCGAAATGACAGCGGGGCCTGATGCCGACTTCGATGGCAGACTTTATGATCCCGATATAATGGTCAAGAGCCTGTTTCCTTGTCATATTGAGCTTCTTGAAGATGTGGTAATCGGAGCAGCTGACGAGGATGCCGCTTTCCTTTACCCCCATATCCTTTGCCAGCTGGAAGTCGCTTTTGGTCGCCCTGATCCAGCTTGTCACCTCAGGGTACTCATATCCCAGCTCCTGGCATTTGTACACGGCTTCCTTGTCCCTGTCGCTGTACAGGAAGAACTCGCACTGGCGGATTATGCCCTTGGGGCCGCCAAGCCTGTGCAGCATTTTATAAAGTGTCACTATCTGTTCAACGGTATAAGGTTCCCTTGACTGCTGCCCGTCCCTGAAAGTGGTGTCGGTGATCCATATCTCGTCCGCCGGGAACATCGGCACCCTTCTGTGGTTGAAGGCGCATTTCGGTATCTCGTCATAGCTGTATATTTCCCTGTACAGGTTCGGAGTCCGGACATCCTGCAGCTCGTAGCGGTACAGGGACTGCTCCAGCGTATTCGTTTTCTTGTTGAATATCAGCATAACAACACCCGTCTCTTTATTAAATTTGATTTTGTATAATTGTATACAATAGTACAATCGCTGTCAACACTTTCTTATCGGCAATTTTCTGCATCGATGTTGAAATAAGGAGGATTTTAGCAGTTTATATCGAAATAGATATTATCCGTATTATCTCAGGGGGGATGAATATGGCAGTTAAGAAAAAGGAGAAAGCAAAATCAATTGCTGAACAGGTATCCAGCCAGGGAAAGATCTACTTACTCACATCGGTCGCGGTCGGGCTTGTAATGAGCGCCGTATACGTACTGATAACAGGCAGATATGCAGAAGCTCTTCTGGTACTGGCCACAGCCATAATAACTTCCCAGGTCATGCGAATTGCAAATGGCATCATGATACGCAGGATCTCACGGAAATTTGAAGAAGAGCTTAATGTCATAAAACAGGGAGATTATTCCAGGTTCCTGGATCCGAATTCTTTCGGCGTGCTGTCCGGTATAGGTTCATCGCTCAACTCCGTGCTGAGCGACATAAGGTCGCTGATCGACAGCTTCTTCTCGCTGTCCCATTCGATCATCCAGGCATCGAGGAAGGTCGGATCGACAGCGGAACAGGCAGTCGCCGCCATTACCGAAATTTCCAAAACAGTGGACGAGATCGCAAAAGGCGCGTCAGACCAGGCAGTCGACGCGTGGGAGGGCGTCCAGCTTGTTGACAAGCTCTCCGAGCAGATCGATTTCGTCTACAAAAGCTACAGCGACGTGATGGATGAAACGAACAACATCCACAGGCTCAACGAGGCAGGACTTGAATCGGTCCAGATCCTCCGTGAGAGGTCTGAGCAGAGTTACAACTCTACCGAAAAGATTTTCTCCGTTGTTGAAAACCTGACAAACACCACAAAAGATATTGGCGCTTTCGTACAGTCCATCGAGGATATCGCCGAGCAGACCAACATGCTCGCGCTGAACGCCGCTATAGAGGCCGCAAGGGCAGGTGAAGCCGGCAAAGGCTTTGCAGTAGTCGCCGAAGAAGTCAGGCAGCTTGCTGACCAGAGCAGGCGCTTCACTGAAGAGATCATTAACCTGATGGACAATATAAACGTAGAATCCCAGCAGGCCATACAGGCCATGGAAATGATGAGGAAGGTCTCGAAAGAGCAGAATGAGGCCGTTGACAGCACAAACAAGGCTTTTGGGAATATAGCGGAAGGCATAGTCGTGATCGTGGACAAAATAAAGGCTGTGAACGATGCGGTACTGGCAATGCAGAAGGGCAAGGACAACGTTATATCAGCAATCGAAAACATCTCGTCGGTTTCCGAGGAAACGGCCGCAGCGAGCGAGCAGGTCGCCGCAACGACAGAACAGCAGCTTAAGGAAATAGACGAAATGAAGGTTGCTGCCGAACAACTTGACGAACTCGTCCAGGAACTCGACAAGAAGCTGAAGAAGTTCAAGATCAAGTAAAATGCCGGTTGGTGCCGGATATAAACGATCCCCGCTTCCGATACGGAGCGGGGATCTTCAGTTTGTCATATCTCGTATTCCTTCATGACCATCGCTGCTTCGGCGTTCGGGAAATTGGCGGCTGCTTCTTCAGCCACGTCTTTCAGATCATAGTCAGGCCAGATATGGGTGAGGAGCAGCTTTTTGGCCCCTGCCATCGCCGCGGCTTTTCCGCACTGTGCGGCCGTCATGTGCGGCGCGCCCTCCGCCCAGTCCTTCTCAAGGAAACCTGCGTCAAGCATCAGCAGATCCGCGCCCTTTGCGAAAGTGACCAGCCCGTCGGTCCAGGACGTGTCTCCCGAGTAAACGAACTTTTTACCGGCGCATTCCGCCGATACCGCATAATCCGTATACGGATGCTTCATCCGCAAGAAGCTGAACTTAATGTCTCCTATGGCAAGCTGCGTGTCGTCTGTAATGGCTCCGAGTTCGAAAGCGTCCTTTACATCGAGCCGCTCGTATTCCTCCGATGGTTCTGCGGGAGCATAGACCCTGAGCAGCTTATCGTACAGTCCCCGTTTCCTTCTGAGCTGGATGGCGTATTTCAGCACATGCATGTCAGATACGTGGTCGCCGTGAAGATGGGTCAGTATAACAGCGTCGAGTTTATCGATACTGATGATTTTCTGCATGTTGGACAATACCCCGTTGCCGCAGTCGATCAGTACGTTCGTGGTCCCGCTCTGCAGCAGGTAACCCGAGCATGCGCTTCCTGCAGCCGGATATGGTCCGTTGTTTCCCAGCACGGTCAGTTTCATGTCTCACTCCTCCTTTGAAGGAACGACCCTTATAATCGATGAGAACAGTTATGTTACATTACTTGCCGGCCATATACCGGTATATACCGATTATATACCAAATCATATAATAGTTGTATCATAGTCATGCACAGATGATACGGCATCCACAGAAAAAACAGCAATCGTATTATATCCATCTATCGGTTGCACCGGCTCTAATCACCGTCCTGCCGGTCTATCCAGGTTTATCTTGCTGAATACCAGTACCAAAATGTACCCAAGCACCGCGCTGAATATACCCTGCAGCGTATTGGGCAGCAGTTCCGCGACGGCCGCGGTCAGTCCGAAAGCTTCATCGAACATGCCGAGCAGAAATGCCTCGGCAAGGAAGTATCCGACGATCATCACAGCGGCACCCGCCACTGTGGATATGATCAGCCTGCCTTGCTTCAAAGCGCCGCTTTTGCGGATCTTCGAAGTAAGCAGTCCGACCGCCAGTCCTT
>DAOSCC010000222.1:0-3771 GCA_035361135.1 Clostridiales bacterium
AAAATAATTAACTGAACCGAAGCTAATGCTTCAGGCATCATAAGCCTTTATTGCCTTTCTTGCCGCAGCATGACATAAAACGCATGTAATAAGTGCCACAACATAGGATATCAAGCATGTCGCAGGAAGCATCCCTGTTCCGGTCAGCTTTCCCGTGATATAACCGGCTGTCTCACTTGCAGCGAAATACATCGGTAACATCAGGCAGATCAACACTATTTTCAGGAATTTCCTGTCCTTCAGCAGCATTACGGGCAGCATGATATTGGCCAGTATGACGATGAAAGCCGTATTGAGCAGCAAATGGCCAGCAGCATGAAGCACGGCAATGTCCGGCAGGAAGAACTGCTTCGCAAGAACACAAAGCAACATAAAAGTGAAGTTGTTGACCAGCGCTATTATATAAATGGAAATCTGAAGTCCGAAGGCTACCGTCCTGGGATTCGAAGGCAGCAATCTTGCAAGCGTTATGATGCCTTTGTTGGAACCAAACCCAATCATCACAAGCATCGTCATGAACCCGACATTTCCGGGATTGACGACATTCGTCAATTCGAAATCACTGCCGCTTATAACGACAATAAACACAAATGCAAGCATCAGAACCAAAATAAACCCTCTTATACTGAAAACCTCAGTGAATAATCTCACTACTGCACGCATTACAACGCCCTCCTATATGTCCCTTCTCTCGAATATGAACGTACCGGATACAATGGATATGATATCCGCTGCAATTATGGATACAGCGGCAACAGGCCAGAAAAACGGCGATGTGGCAATCTTATATATGATTTCCGAAGAAATCAGCCACGTAAGGATAACTGAGACCAGGAAGATCGCCGCCGCCAGGTTCAGAAAATTCTTTGCTCCAAGGCTCGCCGCGACAAGCAGCATGCCGGCGACATGGATCATTACAGAAATCAGGGCGAACCATATCCTGACTGTTACATATGCTTCTGTCCTGAAGCTTTCCGGCCGGTACCATACGCCTGCTGCGTTAAGGCCGGTAAACAGTATGACGAGTACAACAGACGAACCCCCTGCGTACAGGAACCTTGAGTATGCATATTCTCTGCGGCTGACAGGCAGACTGAGCGGGAGCGTCGCCGCAGGCATGTTTTCGATTTTTCCGTCCCTGATATTGATGAGCGGAAGGAGATAAAGCACGATAGGGACCAGTATCAGGCTGCCTGAACATGCGAGCCTGATCATATCATCTGTCATAGCAATGATCTCTCCGGTACTGGCTCCATATCTGGCCAAATGGTAACTTGTATTTACTCCCATCGAATACGACAGCAGCGAATAAACAACGAGCAGTCCTAAAGATACTGGCAGGTATCCCGAGCGCGTCAACACAGACATATTGAACCTCATCGCCTTAATCACTGCATTCACCCGCTTTCCTTGTGTAATATACCATTATGTCCTCGATACCGGGCTTCTCAAGTACGACAGTATTGCCAAACTCCCTGGCGGCTCTCTCGCCTTCCAGGCACAACGCGTCGAAACCGAACCTGTTGACCCTGACGCCCTGCAGCCATGACGGATCGATCCTGTCGATCAGCGATTTTGGCCCCTTCAGCACCCTGTACTTTCTCATCATTTCATCATAAGGCATGGACAGGACTATCCTGCCCTTGTCGACCAGGGTTATCACATCTGCTATCTTGTCCAGGTCCGACGTTATATGGCTTGAGAAAATGATGCTGCATTCACCGTCTTCCATTATGCCATGCAGCAGGTCGAGCACTTCCCGTCTGAAAACGGGATCGAGGCCCGACGTCGGTTCATCCATGATTATCAGTTCCGCGTCATGCGACAGAGCCACAGCTATGGCGAACTTCATTTTCATGCCCTTGGAAAGTTTCGACAGTCTGATTTTCGGATCCAGTTCAAACATTTTGAGATATTTAATAAACCGCTCCTGGTTCCAGTTCGTGTAGAAGCTTGATATCACAGCGCCTATCTTTTCAAGGCGGAGGTGTTCCGGGTATATGTTTTCATCATAGACAAAGCCTATCCTCTGCTTTATTTCCTTCTCAAACTTCTGGTTATCCATCCCGAATACATTGATGGAACCGGAATCCTTCCTGAGCAGGTTCATAATAAGCTTGATAATAGTGGTCTTCCCGGCACCGTTGGCCCCGACCAGTCCCATTACGTAACCTTTTTCCAGTGTCAGACTGACATTGTCCAGCCTGAAGTTCTTAAAATCCTTGGTGACATTTTTCATCTCCACAACAGTATCCATACACGACCTCCATAAACACTTACTGAAATGTCATTTATATCTTATATGCAATCTCCGCTCCCTGAGCCGTCATCACCGCCAGTCACCTGCCACATACCATATACCGACTGCCGCTTGCCATATACCGTCTGCCTCATACCATTTACCGTCTACCGCTTGCTATATACCATCTGCCGCTTGCCATATACCATCTGCCGCATACCATTTACCGTCTACCGCTTGCCATATACTGTCTGCTTCATATAGTACACCCCCTGTCTCAGGCATACCGTCAGCCAATAACATACCACCAGCCGTAGGCATATCGAAACTAGCCGTACAGCAGCTTCGCCATTTCGATAAGTTCCTCTTCCCCTATACCGAGAAGCTTGCACTCATCGATCACTTCAGCGAGTTTATCTTCGATCAGGCTGATCTTTTTCTCTCTAATCAGTTCCCTGTTTTTCGTGGCGACGTAAAAGCCCTTGCCCCTTGCCGACTCTATTAGTCCTTCGCGTTCCAGTTCCTCGTATGCGTTCTTTACTGTAATGACGCTAATCTGCAGTTCCCTTGCCAGAACGCGTATCGAAGGCAGCATCTCTTCATCCTCGAGTTTTCCGGATAATATCTGCTTTTTTATCTGGTCGGATATCTGTAGATATATCGGCCTCAAACTGGAATTGGATATTATGATGTCCAGATCCACGCCGTCACCTCCTGTAAATAAAGGATCGTATCATACACTAACTGTATATATAGTTTATATACAGTATATACTCTATAAACACTTATTGTCAAGATAATTTTTTCTTTCAGTATCCTGGACAAATAATTCAGTTATGTGTACATGTCAGCAAAATCAATTAAGAATTCGGAGCAATAACATAAAGAATTTTTATATTATGTAGCCAATGCATGGTCATTTATCCATGTTCGGTCAATTATTGTACACAGAACTGAAATATTTGTCCAAACTGCTTTCACTTTATGAAACATCGGGATCTGCAATGAGAAGAGAACATTTACTAATTCCCGACCGAATAGTGCAGGCTGTCTGTTTCAGGGCAAAGCTCAGTTTTGTGTGTTAAGTGAATCCAGGTGATGGATAAGAAATGGTTAAGCGGGTAAAAAAGGTATTGGGGTATAAAAGGTATTGGGGTATAAAAGGTATTGGGGTAAGAAGGTATTGGGGTAAGAAGGTATTAGGGTAAGAAGGTATTAGGGTAAGAAGGTATTAGGCTAATCAGACTTATTGGGCATCATCTTCCATGACCGGTTTCGGCGGCGGAGGTCCGAAAAACTGGTAGTAATTGCACAGTATCCTGCCGTTGTAAAGCTTTCTCTTTTTGTCCGCCTTGCGTCCTACCAGTGCTTCCAGCCGCGGGTGCGATGTCAGGATATAGAACGACCAGGTATCGAACCTTTTGAAAACACCGCCCATCTCCCTGTACAGCCGTTCCACCTCGGGTATCTCTCCGATGCGTTCGCCGGATAGTGTAAAGTAACTTATGAAAAAATGACATTTAGCAATTTTG
>DAOSCC010000223.1:0-3730 GCA_035361135.1 Clostridiales bacterium
TCTTTCCGCGCGGTTCGCCAAAGAAGTCCGTATCGAAGCAATACGGCGTGCCGTCAGGCTTCTCAAACAACTGCTCGGTATGGAAGCCGTACCCGAGTTTCGCTGTCGTGATTATTTCACCGGCACTTTCGATAAGCATTTCAGGCTTCGTTATTTCGATAATTACCTTTTTGCTCTCCCTGTCTATCGTGAACTCGATCCCGGAATCCTCGTACACTTTTGCTCCCTTTTCTTTTTTATAGGGCAGCGCCCTGTTGAAGTAAGCGTTGTTTTCGATGTAAACGGGGAGCTGCTTGTTCTTTTCAAGGATCGCAAACAGCTGGCCGGGTTCTTCGCCCTCCCTCAGTTCACCTGTGAACAGCCTCCTGAATATCTCCCACGGCGGATCGTCATCCGGCCCGGGATAGTCATTGTATACTGCCGTTCCCACAGGGTATGACATAAACGCGCAGGTGTTCGGTTTTATGTCTTCGGGCTTTAAAATGTCATTGCCGAAGAAGCCTTCCAGGTAAGGCTCGTCCGGACGGGTATCGCCCTTTTCCCTGAGGAAGATGTTGTTGTAGTAACGGTCGTCACCGCCGGTAAACCTGTTCATTCCGGCAACCGAAGTGCTGTGCGGGACATGGTAGGGCGTGTGCCTGTTGAGATCCTGGGCGGCGGATATCGTCCCGGCAATAAGGTTGTGGACGAGTGCGCAGCTTTGGCTGAGCGTTTTGAACGAGTGGCCCGAAAGCATGATGTTGTGGTCGATCATCGTGGGCCCGTGGCTCACTTCGACAAGCATGTCCTCGCTGTCGTTGCCGAACATTATATTGCCGCTCACGCGCGTCCCCTGCGCCTGCCAGTCAAGCCAGACGCCCCTGAAGGAATCGTGGATGATGTTGTTCCTGATGATCGTGTCGATGGCGGCATGCAGCTTGATCCCGCCTACCTCGGCGCCTTCGAATTCCCTCTTGCGCCTTATATTGTAGATATGATTGTTTTCAATGAGGCTGAAAACACATCCGAGATGCCCGACGATACCGGCCTGTCCGCAGTTGTAAATGATATTGTTGCGGACGGTGTGGCTTCCTATGTTGTCTTTGCACCAGCCATTGTTCAGCGCCCTGAATATCACTTCCTGCTCCCTCTGGTGGCCCACCTTGGTGAAAATGGTCGTCCACTCGTTCTGCCCGGTGCTTTCCTCTTTTCCAAGGCTGATGCCGCAGCAGCGGGAATCGCTTATGATGTTGTTCTCGATCACCCAGCCCTTGCTCCAGTGCGGGCCGATCAGGCCTTCCTGCAACGCGGTCGGCGGAGCCCACTGGGTAGCTGCGTGCTGCATGATGAAGCCCCGGACAGTTATGTAGTTGCGGCCGGGATTTTCAGGCCAGAAGCAAAAACGGCGCACATTTATCTCAACATTCCCGTTTCTCGGGTCCTCCCCATGGAAGTTCGCGTAAATGGTGGTACAGCGGTCATCCACTTCGGCATACCATTTGTAAACTGAAAATTCCGGTTCCTTTGATGTCTTCGATTTCTGGGGATTGCGCACCTCTTCGACGGAAACGGCCTCGTACATGGCGTGCCCGTCCAGGTAGACCTCCCCAAGGTGGAATACCCTGTCTTTTGTAAACAGCCAGTCGCCGAACAAGACCTCACTGTACGGGTTGAAATCCCCGAAGAATTTATTGTCTATGACGGTCTTCCATATGTTGCCGTCCTTTTCCCAATCCGTTATGACCTCGGAGCCCTTTATTACGACTTTTTCGCCCTCGGCCGCCTGGTAGACTATCGGCTGCGCCTTGGTCCCGCCCCGCTTCGGGCTTACCCATTCGCGGTAGACTCCTTCATGGACTGTGATGGTATCTCCCGGTTTGGCAACATATGCTGCTTTGCTGATGGTTAAGAAAGGCTGGGACTCTGTTCCGGGATTCAGATCGCTCCCTGTCTTGCTGACATGGTAATTCATAGCATCCTCCTTGTGGATCAGGCTTGAAATGGTTTATTCATTAACACATATGCTTTTCCTGCAAATATATTATAGCACAATTTTCCGGGACCATGTCCGGTCAATCCGCCGGCTGCCCGCGCCCGGCGCGGCCTTGTTTATACAGTCCGGCACAGTAGAACAGGAGGGCCGCAAGGAAAACTCCGGAACATGAGGCAAACATGACTTCATAGCCCCATTCCGATGCGATTGCCCCTGCCAGCATCGGTCCAAGTCCCTGTCCAATGTCTGCCCCTATGTAGTATGTGCTCGTGGCGACCCCGCTCCTGCCATTCGGGAGCATCCGGATGCATTCAGCCTGGATCGACGGCTGTGCCGACCCCTGGGCAAAGGCTTTTATCACGGCTGCTGCCAGTATTATGGGAAGTGCCTGCGCGAACCCGATGAAAGCAGCGGCAGCGGCAGCCAGTATGAATGACGGGATCAGCACGGCGGATAAGCCATACCTGTCATAGACCCTGCCGGCTGTGAATCTCACGAGGATCAGCGCTGCCGCGTTGATGGTGAAATAGAGGCTGATGTCCGCGATACCTCTTTCCTCGCCAAGAAGTACCAGGTATGACCCTACAGTGCCGTTGAACATCGAAAAAACGCTTCCGAAAAACGCAAGCGGCAATACCTGTACGGCAATGAGATCGGCAATGCGGATCCTTTTATCGGTTTCCCCGACTATACCCTTTTCCTGTTTTTCTCCGGGATCGGGCGCTTTTTGCCCGTTGACCGGCAGGGCAAAAATCATCGCAGAGGCCGCAAGCGTTGCCGCACCTGCGATCAGAAACGTTGCGGAGAGTCCGAAACTTTCTCCTATATATTGCCCGACCGCCGGTCCCACGGCCGTGGCAATTATATGTCCAATGCCAAAGTATCCGATCCCTTCTCCTGTTCTCTTTTTCGGGACTATCTGTGCAGCGAGCGCCAGGCTTACTGTGCTGTTCACGGAAAAAGCGACCGCATGGATGAGACGGAAAACCACCAGCGGTGCAATGCCTGGCGAAAGGCCGTAACCTGTGAGCGATAACCCGATGGTCGCTGTCGCCGCGATAAATACGGTTTTTTTGTTGAACCTGTCTGAAATGATCCCTGCAGCCGGCCTCACAAAGAGCGCAGTTATTGAAAACATGCCAACTATGACGCCCGCCGCTGGGACCGACGCCCCGTGCTGTATTGCATATTTCGCGAGCAGCGGCATGACCATGTAGAAACCCATGGATACAAGGGTATACAGTGAAATCAGCGAAATATACGGCGCCGTCCACAGCCTTTCATCTTTAGCGGTGTTTGCTCCGGCCTCTTCTGATAAAACAAATTCTTCATCCATACCTGTCTCGTTCCCCCTGACAATCACCAGTTCTCGGAAAAATACCGGCCTGCACCGGTCCAGGCGGCACAGGCCGCCCATATCACTCCGGGCAGCTTTCACGGAAAATGAACGGTGTTTCCACGATCCTCCGCACGGGTCCGGTCCCGGGCTTATCCAGCAATTGCGCCATGACGTTTATACATTCCCCGGATATCTCCCGCGTCGGGTATTGCACGGTCGTGATCGACGGGCTGTGGATCTCCAGCGATTCATTGTTGCCATATACGATGACCTCCATGTCCTCCGGAATGCGGATCCCGTGCCCGCAAAAAACGGCAAGAGCGCCCAGCGCCAGCAGATCGTAAGGTAGAAGAGTTGAACCGCGCCAGAGGCATTGTAACCTCTGTGCCACATGATGCCCGTTCCCCAAGTATTATATG
>DAOSCC010000224.1:0-3711 GCA_035361135.1 Clostridiales bacterium
TGGTCCCCGGGCATATTCTCTTCAAGTTTGCCGATGGCCGCTTTTGCTTCTTCCAAATGCCCGTCCTGTATCAGCTTCTCGATCTTTGCCTTTACAGACCTGATCTTTTCCTGCATACCCTGGTCAATCATTGTATTCTTCCTCACCGTCCACTCCATCAACATCCCTGAACAGCCTGTCCTTGTATTTCTTCATATAACATGCCATATAAGCATTTGCCCTCGCAGCGTCCCTGAAGTATTTCACACCTGCTTTATAGTCGCCCTTTCCGCATGCTTCCTCGGCATAGTGCAGGGCTATGAAAAAAGCATCCTCCCTGTCTTCCATCGTGCTGTAATATATGCGCAGCCTTTCAGGACGATAAAGAGTCATGATATGACTGAAACCGTTTTTTGAATATTTCTCAAATATCTCAAGGTACCGATCCAGGGGCTCGGTGCCTGATTCCCTGACATCGACCGCTTTAATTACCAGCAGGGTATACGCTATACCGATATACACCTTCAGACTGCTGTGGTCATCCGGCCTGACAGTTTCATCCAAAAGGTATTGCTCGAAAAAGTTTTCAAGCTTCCTGTCCCTGTCGACCAATCGTTTGACGAACTGCTTTATCTTTACTTTCCTGAGTTTCTTGAATAAAGAGATCACCGGGCGCGGATCCTTGTCAATATCGGCAAACATATCCGCATAGTAATCAGGCAGCTCGTTGAAATCCAGGTTTCTCAAAGCATCTGAAACCAGTTGGCGTTTTTCATCCCCATCGCTTATGCGTATCCTGTTCAGGATGGAATAATGCCCGTCTCCGTTGCTGAAAAGCTCATATATCTTCTTTCTTTCATCATTGTTCAGCGCGGATGCTTCGGCTTCGATCAGAAGCTCCGTGGCTTCACGAAGGGGTTTATTGCCGATGATGGAGTCATAAAACGATTTGAGCTCATCATACTTTTTCAGTTTGAACAGCACCCTGACTATTCTCTCGGATTTCGTCCTCTGGTCATTTATCTCCAAAGCATACCCATAGCATTCATTGTATTTCCCTTTTTGGTACATGTAGTTTGCCATGAAGGCATATGCCCCGTCCTGGTATTTTTCACTCAGGAAGTACATTTCCATTGACCTGTCGGCCGATATGGCAAGGTCGTCATATTGCTTCACAAGTTCGATATATTTTTCATATGCGGCGAACGCTTCCTCATCTCTGCCTGTCCTTGCGTATGCAGCAGCCATAAGGTAATACAGGTCAATGTATTCGGACCTTAACTCCAGGCCTTCACCGCAGGCCCGGATCACTTCGTCGAACTCGTTATTCTCGAAGCATATTATGCAGTATGTTCCATATACGTAGGCATACAATCTTTGCACTTCCTTATTGGCCGTCAACAGCCGGTATGCCTTGCGGATCTCCTCAAAAGCTTCCTTTTTGTCACGATGCGCACTGTAACTTCGTGCAAGCTGGAACCGATAATATATGCTGTTCGGATTTTTCTCCAGTTCTTTCTTGAGTATCCCGGCCGTCCTGACGAACTTCTTTTCCCTGAGTTCCCTGTCGTGGAACAAATAGCCGTAATGGTCCATGTATATATCCGTGTGCAGCACGGGTTTTTTGAATTTCGGCTGGTTATGCACGGAACCTTCGTATCCGAATGACCCGTCATTTTTAAAGACCCTCTCCTGGGTGATGACCGTATATCCTCCTGAAGAATCGAAGTTTTTGACCTTTACGGTGAAGGTATTGTAATCTTTCAGACTTTCGTCGCTGATATACTTATAAAGCGACGCCGGATCCGTCAGTACTTCGTCGGCATCCATTATCAGGATATATTCGCCCCTGGCGTATGAGACGGTCACGTTTCTCATTGCTGCGAAGTTATTGTTCCAGGGATGGAAATATACTTTATCTGTATACTCACGTGCAATGTCAACTGTACTGTCCTTTGATCCCGTATCAACGATGATCAGTTCCACGTCATCCCTGTCAACAAGGGATTTCACTGCATCCAGGCAGCGTTTCAGGTTTTTCTCCTCGTCCCTGACCATCATGCATATGCTCAAAAGGTAATCATGCGGCATATTTATTTCATCTCCAGGTTTCTGTCATACTTTTTCATCCGTATGAAGTTACGTTATATTTATCGGCTATAATGCGCTGATGCATTAGAACATTTGTGCACCGTACAGCTATTTTTGCGCAGAAAAAAAGGTCCCGGTGTCCGGGACCTTCCGTAATGGCTTCGCTTATCTCAGCAATGACAGTACGCTCTGCGGTGCCATATTGGCCTGTGCCAGCATGGCTGTGCCCGCCTGGATCAGGATGCTGTACTTCGTGAAGTTCGACATCTCCTCGGCCATGTCGGTGTCCCTGATTCGCGATTCCGCAGCCTGCAGGTTCTCTGCAGTGGTCTTCAGGTTCCTGACGGTGGATTCGAGCCTGTTCTGCAAAGCTCCGTAGGTAGCTCTTGCCTTGTTCACATTCTTTATGGCAGTTTCTATCTTTCCGACCGACGAAGCGCTGCTGAGGCCAACTATTCCCGTGGTGGTCGTCTTCTCGATGGTGAGCGATGTTGATCCGTCGTCGGAAATGACGATCTTGGCCGAAGTCGTCAGTACTGTGAAGCCATTGAACTTAGTGGACGTGAAGATGTTGTCGATCTCGTCGCCGAGTGAATCCATCTCAAGGTTCAGGTTAGACTTGTCATCGTTGTTGTACGTCCCGTTTGCCTTCTGTACCGCCAGTTCCTTCAGCCTGACCAGCATGTTGCTGACTTCGTCGAGCGCACCTTCAGCAGTCTGTATCAGCGAAATACCGTCCTGGGCGTTCCTTGCCGCCTGGTTCAGACCCCTGATCTGCGCCCTCATCTTCTCGGAAATGGACAGGCCTGCAGCGTCATCTGCCGCACGGTTGATCCTTTTGCCCGACGACAGCTTTTCCATCGATTTGCCCGCTGCCGTATTGGTGATGTACAGCTGGTTCCTGGTGTTGATTGCAGAGATGTTGTTGTTGATAATCATATGATCATCCTCCCTGATTTTTTATACGGGAATCCATTCCCGCTTTATCAGATAAACCGCCCTGCATATGCCAGCGCGCGCTCCGGTATATGAAAGGCGATATATCCTGCCGGTAATGTGGATAAAGAGACCCATTATTCATGAGTCTCTTTACCCGATATTGTCACGATCGTTATCTGAGCAATGACAGTACGCTCTGCGGTGCCATATTGGCCTGTGCCAGCATGGCTGTGCCCGCCTGGATCAGGATGCTGTACTTCGTGAAGTTCGACATCTCCTCGGCCATGTCGGTGTCCCTGATTCGCGATTCCGCAGCCTGCAGGTTCTCTGCAGTGGTCTTCAGGTTCCTGACGGTGGATTCGAGCCTGTTCTGCTTTGCTCCGTAAGTAGCCCTTGCCTTGTTCACATTCTTTATTGCAGTTTCTATGCCTCCTACTGTGGAATTACTGCCAAGGCCCTTTATACCGTTGGTGTCAGTTGTCCCGATGGTGAGCGCCGTTGATCCGTCGTCGGAAATTACGATCTTTGCTGAAGTCGTCAGCACTTTGAAGCCGTTGAACTTGGTATTGTCGAAGATGTTGTCGATCTCTTTTCCGAGTGATGCCATCTCAAGTTTCAGGTTGCTGACGTCATCCGTATTATATGTGCCGTTTGCCTTCTGTACCGCCAGTTCCTTCAGCCTGACCAGCATGTTGCTGACTT
>DAOSCC010000225.1:0-3710 GCA_035361135.1 Clostridiales bacterium
GTATCATGGCAAGTGCCTGCGAGACGCCTATCAGAAAGCTCCTTCTGGGTCCGATATCCAACAGTTCGATCTCGGACCGGGAGTATTTATCGGCAGCATAGATCACGATGCCCATCACTATAAGCATTATCCCGATCAGCAGCGGATTTCTGAACGTGGTTTCCACGTGTTCTTCAAAAATCAGCCCAAGAATCCCGCCCGGCACGCATGCCAGGACTATGTACCAGAACAGCCTGCCCTCAGGCAATTTCGTGTCGGTCAGGCCGGCCTTTATGAGTTCGATCCAGTCTTTCCAGAAAAATATGACCACCGCAGCCAGTGTGCCAAGATGCAGTGCTATGTCAAACGCCAGCCCCGGATCCTTCCATCCGAAAAACCACGGCGCCAGCGTAATGTGCGCTGTGCTCGATATCGGCAGAAACTCGCCCAATCCCTGCAGGATGCCATAAACTATCGCTTCAAGTACACTCACAATGATCCCCCTTCGGATACCAGTTTATATTATAATTTGCAGAACTGTCCCCTTTTTGGAGAAACGTCCCTTTTAGAATACCACATAATTGCCGGCGAGTATATACGGCCAGTATATAAAAGCTGCAACTATGTGCGTACAGTCCCGGGAACGGCTCAAATCCCGCTACTGTAGATATATACTTCGTATCGGGTTTTATGTCTGCACCTGTCAAAAGCTTTTTTCGATGGCAGGGGAAGCGGCAAATACGGATATCGCCGGTTTCTGTACCGGTATTCCTCCTTCCTGTGGCAATCTGTCGGAGTAGAAAATATGGTTTATCACTTCGGTGATGTCATCTACAGGCACCACTTCGATCCCGATGTTCCCGAACGTCTCCTGCCAGTTTTCCTTCGGGATCAGGACCTTGTTGATGCCTGCCTGCCGCGCGGCCTCCACTTTGGCTGCCACTCCGCCCACGGGTTTTACCTTGCCTCTGATGGATATCTCGCCGGTCAGGGCAATGTCGTTGCTTACAGGCAGATTTAAGACCGCCGAATATATGGCTGCGGCTATGGCTATGCCGGCAGACGGGCCGTCAATGGGTATCCCGCCTGGAAAATTGAGATGGATGTCGTATTCCCTTGCATCTACATTAAGGAACTTTTTAAGCACAGTAAGCACATTTTCGACAGAAGACTTTGCGGAACTTATCCTCTTCAGCTTGTGGCCTTTGCCATCCATCTCCTCCTCTTCCACTATACCGGTGACCTTTATGGACCCCTTGCCGGACTGGGCTTTCATTGCGGTTACTTCAATATCGATGACGACACCGGTGGCATTGCCGAAAACGGCAAGCCCGTTTATACAGCCGACCTGTTTCTCCTGTGCCGAGACCTTCTTATCGATCCTTGGGCTGTAATGCCCGAACTCAAGCACCCACTCTATATCCTTGCGGGTTATCATGCTCCGACCCTCCACTTGTATCACTCCGCCGGCTATCTGGATTATGTTGACGGCGTCCCTGCCGTTCTGCGCATATTTCGCGATCAGTTGCTCACAGCCTTCCTCCATTTTGAATCCGCCTCTTTTTGCGGCGTTACAGGCTATCGTGGCAATTTCGTCAGCTGTGAGCGGCCTGAAGTATATCTCGACACACCTGGAGCGAAGAGCAGGCGGCAGTTCCTCGGCAGTCCTCGTCGTGGCGCCGACAAGCCTGAAATCGGCCGGCAGCCCTTTCTGGAATATTTCATGTATGTGTGCAGGGATATTGGTATCCTCTGAACTGTAATATGCGCTTTCAAGCATGACCTTCCGGTCCTCCAGCACTTTCAGCAGCTTGTTCATCTGTATCGGATGCAGTTCCCCGATCTCATCGATGAACAGTATGCCTCCATGCGCCTTGGTCACGGCTCCGGGTTTGGGCTGGGGAATGCCTGCCACGCCGTATGCGCCGGCTCCCTGGTAAATTGGATCATGTACCGAACCGATCAGGGGGTCGGCGATGCCGCGCTCATCAAACCGCAGGATGGTGGCGTCCACCTCGACGAACTTGGCGTCTCTTCTGAAAGGAGATATGACCATCTGCTTTGCTTCTTCAAGTATGACCCTTGCCGCAGCGGTCTTCCCGACTCCTGGAGGGCCGTATATGATGACATGCTGAGGATTGGGCCCGCAGAGAGCTGCCCGTAAAGCCTTGAGGCCCTGTTCCTGTCCGATTATATCCGATATCGACGCAGGCCTCGTTTTTTCAGCCAAAGGCTCGGACAGCTTTATTTCTTTCAACCTGCGCAGCTTCTCCAATTCCTTCCGGGACTCCTTCTCAATGGCGCTTTTGTTGCACTGCTGCGATTTGAGCAGATTCAGGAAGTATATGCCTATTATTACCGAAAAGAAAAACTGTATTATCAGAAAGGTATTGGTCAGCATTCCATCTCCTCCTAGGATCTTGCCGCGTCTTAAATGTTTTTACTAGAATAGTATTGACATTACAGATAAATTTATCCGTATTGGCTTCGGAGACGGTCCGCGTGCTGCCGGATATGGCTTCAGCGCTCCTTATGAGCATTTAATTTGCAGAAGGATCCTGAAACTTGACCAGAGGATCTTGACTTTCTGAACCGGATTCTTCCCGGTCCCTGGACCGCGAATGCTTTCCAGGAACATATTCTGTCCGGAGAACATATATGCTGTCTGGGCATAGAAAACGGGCATGACCTTTTGGATTCATGCCCGCTTTTATCAGCGTTCAAATTCCCATATATCCAGGGATGACCCCGTTTCAAAGACAAACGGCTCAGGACGCGCTCTCCTTCTTGACTCTCGATTTTTTGCCCGTCGCCTTCTTGAGCGGCTTCCTGTTCTCGTTTATTATCAGTGCCGGTTTCGTCTTGTTTTCAACAGTATCTTTCGTAACGATGCACTTCTCGACATTGTTCGAAGAAGGTATGTCATACATGACATCAAGCATTATCTCTTCTATGATCGCCCGAAGTCCTCTCGCCCCTGTGTTCCTTGCCAGCGCTTTGTCTGCTATCGCTTCGAGGGCGTCCGGTTCGAACTCCAGCAGCGTGTCGTCCATCTCAAAGAGCTTCTGATACTGTTTGACAAGCGCGTTTTTCGGTTCGGTCAGTATCTTCACCAGGGCGTCCCTGTCGAGGGGATCCAGTGTGACTATTATCGGCAGCCTTCCGACAAACTCAGGTATAAGCCCGTATTTGAGCAGATCCTGGGGCAATACCTGGGCCAGTATCTTGCCGATATCCTCTTCCTTTTTGCTTTCTATCTTTGCGCCAAATCCTATGGCCCTGGTCCCTATCCTGTTCTTTATTATCTTTTCCAGGCCGTCGAATGCTCCTCCGCAGATGAACAGGATATTCGTCGTGTCGATCTGGATGAACTCCTGGTGCGGATGTTTCCTTCCGCCCTGCGGCGGTACCGACGCCACCGTACCTTCAAGTATTTTCAGGAGCGCCTGCTGTACGCCTTCGCCGCTGACATCTCTTGTGATCGAAGGGTTTTCGGACTTCCTTGCTATCTTGTCGATCTCGTCGATATATATGATGCCCTTTTCTGCACGCTCGATATCGTAATCGGCTGCCTGGATAAGTTTCAGAAGTATGTTCTCTACGTCCTCTCCCACGTAGCCTGCCTCTGTCAGTGAAGTGGCGTCAGCTATGGCAAAAGGCACATTGAGAAGCCTGGCCAGCGTCTGTGCCAGGTAAGTCTTGCCGCAGCCTGTCGGTCCGACCATCAGGAT
>DAOSCC010000226.1:0-3702 GCA_035361135.1 Clostridiales bacterium
CCCGCTACTTTGATGGAGGTCGACACGACGATGCCGCCCAGCGATATGACGGCTATATCGGTGGTTCCTCCGCCTATGTCCACTATCATGCTGCCGCAAGCTTTGGCGATATCGATGCCGGCTCCTATCGCGGCGGCGATGGGTTCCTCGATCAAATATGTCTTCCTGGCGCCGGCCTGCATCGTAGCATCGATAACGGCACGCCTTTCCACCTCTGTCACCCCGCTGGGGACACAGACCATTATCCTCGGTCTGAACAGTCTCAGCAGCCTTCCGCCGCATATCTTGTTGATGAAATATTTCAACATCCTCTCTGTGATGTCGTAATCTGAGATAACACCATCCCGCAACGGTCTTATTGCGACAATATTCCCCGGAGTCCTGCCGAGCATCCTTCGCGCTTCTTCACCAACTGCAAGAAGCTTGTTGGAGGTTTTGTCCAAAGCAACCACAGAGGGCTCCTTCAGTACTATCCCTCTTCCTTTGACATAAACCAGCACGGATGCGGTACCGAGATCTATGCCTATATCCAACAGAAACACCCTTTCGTCCGGCCCGCTGTATCTTACGGCCATTATAGTTAGTTATATAAGGATAGAAAATTTTGCAACTGTTGATAAAATAATCTTATCATATAATCACAATTATGCAAGAGAAAAAGGTTCGGAGCATGGAAAGGGGACACTCCTCACCTAGGAAGTATTCCTTTCCGGTCGAGGAGTGTCCCAGGAGCAAGGTAAGGGGACACTCCTCACCTAGGAAGTATTCCTTTCCGGTCGAGGAGTGTCCCCATGTGTTCAAATGCGTGACATTCCTCAACCCGAGAGGAATACCTCTTTGCTGAGGAGTGTCACCAAACCTTGTTCATCCGGCTTTCGTTTTGGCTTCCTGGTACTTGGCTTTGGTTGCCTCTCCTCCCCTGATATGCCTTTCCGCCTTGTTTTCCTCGAGTATGATCCTCACTTTTTCGGCAAGTTCGGGGCTGATCTTCATTAGTCTTTCCGTTACATCCTTATGGACTGTGCTTTTGCTGATACCGAATTTTTTCGCTGCAGCTCTTACAGTGGTTTTTTTATCGATAATGTAGTTTGCAAGTTCGATTGCCCGCTCTTCGATATATCCCTTCAACTGTATATACCCCCCTCTTTAAGTCATACTATGGAGAAATGCAGTCATTCGCTAGTACATGAAGGCATAGTCAGCCTCTTGTCTTCCAGGACCCAAATCGGGAGACCACTGTCATTCCATCTGCAGACGACCTGACCGGATCAGCCCGATATGCGTACGCAGGCCAGACAGTCCTGCAGATGCTGCGTACGGTCTTTGCACGTCTACTGTATATATATGCCCTGCATGACGCTCATATGAGTTAAAAGGGGAAAAAACAAAAACAACGTTGCCGGCGGCGGTAAAACCGGACAGAAAAGCAGACAGGAATGCCGAAGATCCTCCACACGGATCTCTCAGCATCCCTGTCCCGATTGCATCAGTCTTCCGTCATCCTGCATAACCTGTGGTTATGCGGTTTTATACTGTATCATTTTATGGGCAAATAATCATTCGGATCAACGTTTTCATCATCAACCAGCACCTCGAAGTGCAGGTGCGGCTGTTCCGAAGATTCATCCATTGCTGTGTTCCCGATGCTGCCGATTATTTCGCCCTGGTTTACTTTCTGGTTCACAGCCACCGCCTCATCTGAAGCAAGGTTCCTGTAAAGCGTTTTCAGACCGTCTCCATGGTCGATAACGACGGATATGCCGTAGAACTTGTCATTGCGGACTTCAGATATGACTCCGTCAGCCACCGCCTTTACAGGAGTGCCTCTGTCGGCTGCTATATCGATACCCGGATGGACGCGCCACTGTTCAAGTGTCTTGGAGTACACCAGCCTGTCCATTGCATATTCAAATGAAATTTCCCCATTGACAGGCATAATGAAACTTTGCTTCACGGGCGCTGATTGCTTCTTCGAATCACCTTTGCCGGGTGCCTCGTCTTTCGGTTCCGTATCTTTTTTACTGCTCTCATCAGGTTCGCCGGAAAGTTCGCCGTCCTTCGTTACCGACGCCGGGCTGCCGATATCGGATTCATTCTCACCAGGCCTGGAAACCAATTCTTCATCGGGATCCAGGTCCGTCAGCTTTTCATCTGTGTTCAAGGCTGCATCTTCGGCTGGAATATCGCCCATGTCATCTTCAGCAATATTTTCGCTTTCATACTCGGGCGTTTTGTCCAAAGATCTTCGTGAAGTGACATACACCGCGGTTCCGGCCACTACAGCTATGCACAGCAGCAGAACGATATAGAAACCCTTCTTGTCCAGGAACTCCCTGAATTTATTGCCTTTTTCATCTGGAAACGACTTCTTCATATTCACAAATTCCACCTCCGTATATTATTGTTGCCGAATATGGCAGGTATATACATACGGTGTGAAATTATGAGGAATTATTTTCATAAGATATGTGCTGTTTTCAGTTCCCGGAGTCCCGGGCGGCAGCTTCGAGGTCGGATATGGATACGATGTCGATGCCTGTATAATAATGGGTTAGTATTTCCCTGAACGTCCCTCCGGTCTTTGCAAGGGCATTTGCGCCCCACTGGCTCATACCCACGCCGTGGCCATGGCCTGTGGTCGTTATGCTTATCATGCCGTCATCGCCGGATGCGATGCTGAAACATGCGGATCTGAGGCCGAGCAGCGACCTGAACTCGGTCCCCTTCATGGTAATATTGCCTATTTTCAGTGTTTTTACTCTTCCGCCTTCAGTAAGATCGACTATTTTTATTCCATTGGCAATATCTTCAGGCAGTTCCGCATCGGGCCAGGCTTCCAGCAACTTTTCCGCAAGTTCGTCTCCACTTATCTTTACGGTGGTGATATAGCCCTTCGAGGCCTCGTCATTGCTGACCACGCTTCGGAGATACGGCACACTTTTGCCGTTCCACACATCCTCGGCATTTTCTGTCCTTCCGGGGCTGCTTGCATGGAAAAGTGCATTTATGACATTGCCCTGGTAAACCATTATAAGGCCTTTGGTTTCATCGACGGCCCGTTCTATTTTGTTCCAGTTTCTTGCAGCAAACAGCATGCCCCATTTTTTTCTTGCATTTTCCTTGCTCACCCATGCCTGACAGTGGGTAGAATCGGTGCAGATCTCTATGCCGTCATGGACTCCCTGTTTTGACCGGTAGGCTCCGGTCATGCGTCCGTAAGCAAAAGTCCTGGCAGCCACCGCCTGCGCCTTGAGCGCTTCCAGGTCGAAATCTGCCGGCATTTCAGCCGCCACCACGCCTTTGATATACTCTTCCAGATCCATTGTTTCCGATGAACCGGTATCCTTGTTATAGACGGTTATTTCAAACACTTTTTCCGGTATCTCGGCAGCAGGCGGCTCCTGCGGCGGAGCCGGCTCCGGGCTGCAGCTTCTGACAATGATCGCAGGGAGCAGTATAACGATAAGCACCATAACGGATGTATAATAAAAGAACTTCTTCATCAGGACCCCCGCGGCATGGATATTTTATGTCTTCTAATATATATTCATATTAAAAGAAAGTATGCAGAGGGTAACTGAAACTTTGTCCGCGGCATGGTCCAACGCTCCGTGCCGGTACTCGACGGCGGTACGGAAGAAGCTCCATTCGCTTTCAAACCTTCACTCGCCTTCAGCCCTGCTTATAACAGCCCCAAGGTTT
>DAOSCC010000227.1:0-3692 GCA_035361135.1 Clostridiales bacterium
ATCAAGGCCACCAACGAGCTTTCCAAGGGGCTCAACCGGCTGATGGTCCTTGCGGAATCCTATCCTGACCTCAAGGCAAACTCCAACTTCCAGGAACTCATGAAGGAACTCACCAAGACCGAGGACAAGATAGCATTCGCCCGTCAGTTCTACAACGACGTCGTTATGGACTACAACAACTCGATCCAGATGTTCCCGAAGAACATCCTCGCAAACGCCTTCAACTTCATGGAAGAGCCCTTCTTCACCATTGACGGGAACGAAACAAAGGCGCCTGAGGTAAAGTTCTAGATACCGGTTTGGGTACCGTGCCCGGGTGTCAGCCAATGGCTCATTGAAACAGGTTGTAATGGAAACAGGGGTATAAACAGCTCATTGATCTGAAACTGATGCAAATGGGCTTTAAGCAGTTTCGTACGGCTTTCGTGTCCGGGCTCTGCAAACTCAGACACGGGAGCCGTCCTTATGTCCCGCAGGATCTGTCCTGCTATTTTGATCCTGTCTCATCGATATGCCATCCCACTGCTTCACCTGTGCCTCATCAGCATACCGTCCGCAAGTCTCAGCCGCCCCATTTGTACCGCTATCATACCATATCTCAGCCTTCCGACCTGTCCCGGTGCCTGCTGCTGTCTGTCAAAAAATCTGTTTAAACCTCATTGACCTCATTGACAATTCCACCCATGCAGGATTATAATTATAACAAACATATGAATAGGTGTTCATATGTGCAATACTAGTCGGTGATATAAAGGTGGAGTTGCGATGGTCAAAACAGCTTACAAAACAGATCGTCCGGCATGCGAAGGGTGCTGCTGTTCAGCAGGAGCCAGGGAATGCAGATCCGGTAAACAGCCGCTGCAGGCTGCACGAGCGGACATCGCGATACTGGCTGCAGGTATTGTCTTGTTCGCAGCAGCGCTTATCCTTCGGAATTATCCGACAGTTTCGTTCATACTGTTTTTCAGCGCCTGGATGACAGCCGGATATAAAGTAATATACAGGTCATTCACGAACATCGCGAAAGGCAGGATATTTGACGAAAACCTGCTCATGACCATAGCTACGGTCGGAGCTTTCCTGACGGGCCAGTACGGCGAAGCCGCAGCTGTCATGCTTTTCTACAAGCTTGGCTCGATCCTTGAAGACATGGCTGTAAGCCATTCGAGGCGGTCCATATCGGAGTTGATGGCTCTCAGGCCGGATCACGCGAACCTTAAGCAGGGCGATGAAACCATAAAAATCGCGCCTGAGGACATAAAACCAGGCGATATCCTGGTAGTAAGGCCCGGGGAGAGGATACCTGTGGACAGCGTCGTTGTCGAGGGCAGTTCGCTGGCAGACACCTCCTCCCTCACCGGCGAATCGCTGCCAAAAACGGTGGGACCTGGTGACCAGGTTCTCGCAGGATACATCAACAAAACAGGCCTTTTGACCGTCAGGGCTGACAGGGCCCTGGAGGAGTCCGCAGTTTCCCGCATACTGGAACTGGTCGAGGAAGCAGCATCAAGGAAAGCTCCCATGGAAAGCTTCATAAACCGGTTTGCTGCGTACTACACTCCTGTGGTCACCATATCGGCATTGCTCATAGCTGTTATCCCGCCGCTGGTGACTGGAAGCATGGATTTCATGACTTGGCTGTACAGGGCGATGATATTCCTCGTGATATCATGCCCGTGCGCGCTGGTGGTATCGATACCGCTCACGTTCTACGCAGGAATCGGCAAATCTTCAGCAAACGGCATCCTGGTGAAAGGCGGCAATTACCTCGATGCACTGAACAAGGCTGATACAGTGGTATTCGACAAAACAGGCACGCTGACGAAAGGCGTTTTCAACGTGACCGGTATAAGGCCTTATGGCTGCACAGAGGATGAACTGCTCAGGCTGGCGGCATATGCCGAGTACAACTCGTCGCATCCTATAGCCCGTTCTATCCTTCGGGCTTACGGTGAAGATATAGACGAGTCGCTGATAAAAGACAGCGTCGAAACCGCAGGCAAAGGCGTCCGGACCAATGCCATCGGTCATGACATAATCGCCGGCAATCTTGAATTCATAAAGAGTTTCGTCAAGACGGACAGCTCCGGCGGCACGATCAGCAGCACGGACGATGCCATCCCGGGCCATGACAATGACAGGGCCGGGACAACGGTCCACGTAATGTCGGACGGGCGCTATATGGGCTGGATCGAAGTGTCCGACACTCTCAGGGAAGATGCGGCAAAGGCAGTCGACGGGCTCAGGAAACACGGCATCAAAAAAGTCGCGATGCTTACCGGCGACTCACGCGTCCCTGCCGAAAACGCAGCGCGCGAACTCGGTCTCGATGAAGTGGGATACGGACTGCTGCCCCATGAAAAGGCAGGCCGTCTCGAGAAAATAATGTCGGCTGCGAACGGACACACGATCTTCGTCGGTGACGGGATAAATGACGCTCCTGTGCTTGCATCGGCAGATATAGGGGTGTCGATGGGAGGCATGGGATCGGATGCTGCCATCGAAGCATCGGATATCGTGCTTATGACCGACGAACCTTCGAGGCTGGCGGATGCAATGAAAATAGCATCTATTACGAGGAAAACAGCAGTCCAGAACATAGTATTCGCCATTTCGGTAAAAGTGCTGTTCCTGCTGCTCGGCGCCATAGGTGCGGCCACCATGTGGGAGGCGGTATTCGCAGATGTAGGTGTGACTGTGCTGGCAGTGCTCAACACGCTGCGCATCAGGCATCATCGTATATAAAAAGCGTCAGGCGGCGTATGCACCCCGCCTGACAAAAAACAACTGATGGAAGGGGGCTTATGGCCTGGAATAAAACACTGGAAGTGACTGAACTCTAAAAACATGCAAATGATACTATCCTTCTCAGGTCAATACCAAAGTAGACCCATCTGAAACCTATCCATCTCCATCCGGCGACCGACTGTCTGCCGACGAATACGAGCCACGCCCAGAATTGCTGTCCGTTATCGAGCCAAATATAGACATATCTGAACATGCACCGTCTTATTGAACCGGGATCGACTGCAAGCGCCCCGACCGTTTGCTGTGCCTGGGCCTGCTGCGGGACGAATGACGGCGGACGGCCCGGAGGAGGTCCTGTGCCTGGACCCTGTCCCGGCGGTAAACCCGGTCCCTGGCCGGGCGGAAAGCCTGGCCCCTGTCCGGGAGGAAACGCCGGTCCCTGGCCGGGCGGAAAGAAACCCGGACCCTGTCCCGGCGGAAAGAACTGGCCTGGCTGGGACGGGCCGAACATGCCTCCGAAAGGAGGCTGAGGCTGTCTTATGATATAATAATCCTGCATCGTGCTCACTCCTTAGTGTATCTGGTATAGCCTATGCAGGATCGGTTATAAAGGTTACATAAAAACTCTACACTATATTATTCAACAGCGTATTTGTTGCAACATCAAACAAATAATGATATTGTAATAAAAACTGGCGATATATCTGTAAAACACAAACAGATAAACGGAGGCAATATGAACGGCAAATACGGAGTCGACCTGACGACCGGCAGTATACCAAAGCATCTTGTGCGCTTTTCGATACCCATGTTCATAGGCAATCTGCTGCAGACAGCGCTGGGATTTACAGACGCCATGTGGGTGGGAAACATGGTTGGCCCGAATGCGGTCGGAGCCATACAGGTCAGCTTTCCCATCCAGTTTCTGCTGATCGCGCTGTCAA
>DAOSCC010000228.1:0-3685 GCA_035361135.1 Clostridiales bacterium
ATCCATCGTTCCCCCCGGCGTGACGATAATAAATGGCTGCATATACAGGTCATGCGAGGAAAAGGACGGATACCTGTCGGTCAGGTTCTGCCGGGACGGCAGGGAATACGAAGAGAGGACGAAACTGCTGGTGGGCGCCGACGGCGCGTTTTCCGGCGTGAGGCGGCAGTTTTTCGGGAACCTGCCGTCGCCAAAGCTTTACATATGTGTCCAGGAATGGTACAGGACAGACGGCGGCAGGAATTATTACGGCGCTGTTTTCGACGATGATCTGACCGACTTTTACTCATGGACCATACCGAAAGAAGACCGGATCATACTCGGGGCTGCCCTGCCGCCCCGCAGGGATGTGCTCCTGAAGTTCGAGGAACTGAAAGGCAAACTGAGGGACTACGGGTTTGATTTCAGTGAGCGCCTTGCCAGGAACGGCGCATACCTGTACAGACCTGTCAGGAGCAGCCAGATTTGCACGGGCGGCGACAGGATCGCCCTTGTGGGCGAGGCTGCCGGATTTATAAGCCCGAGTTCGGCAGAGGGGATCAGCTATGCGTTCAGGAGCGCCCTGGCGCTGGCGCGGGCCCTGGAAGACGGCATAGAGGGCTTTGCGGCCAGGTATGCGAAGAACCTGCAGCCCCTGAAAAGGAACATATTCCTGAAAAATATGAAATGTCCCGCAATGTACAATAAGGATCTCAGGAGACTTGCCATGAAATCGGGGCTGCTGTCCATAGATATAGTGGAATGATCCTGTTATTCTATCATGGAGCGACATATCGTTCCTTCAGTGCCGGAGGGTGTGCCACGATCACCTTTTTCCCGACCGACAAGGGAACCGATGTTCTCTCTCTTATATTCCAGCTGCCTGTTTTTAATTTTATGTGATAATATGTTAATATTGCGTGTACAGTACTGCGATATTAAGATATGGGAAAATTACAGAAAGGGCAGAGGTTATGTTCGAGCATATTGTCAAAACGTCTTCATCTGACGAGATGATCAATATTACGTCACTGGTCAGGCAGGATGTGCAGAAAAGCGGGATCACCGACGGGATAGCTGTTGTTTTCGTACCCCATACTACAGCGGGCGTCACCATCAATGAGAACGCGGATCCGGATGTCGTTTATGACCTGCTTGGCATTTTGCGCAGGGCATTTCCCGAAAGCGGGAGTTACAGGCATATGGAGGGCAATTCCCATGCCCATGCCAGGGCTTCGGTGGTCGGCTCGTCCTGTACGGTTATAATAGAAAACGGCCAATTGAAGCTTGGAACATGGCAGGGGATCTATTTCTGCGAATTTGACGGCCCAAGGACCAGGAAAGTTTACGTAAAGCTGATACAGGGGTAAATGACGGAGGCTTGCGCGAGGGCGATCCAGGCTGATATACGGGCAGCCGGGCCGATACTGCAGCGGGCCTGATACAGGGGCAGCCTGGTATTTGCTGCTGCAGCCGGGACGGATACTGCTGTACCGGGGAGATAGTTATGAAGAAAAAGAAGACCATGTATGACCTGATGAAAGAGATCAGGAAAACCTGGAGCATAAACCCGAAGACCAGGGTCCGGGAGGATGAGACAAAAAACAAAAAGAAACGCAGGCAGCAGGAGAAAAAAATGATACGGGATGAGTCGCCATGATGATCGAAGCTGTGATCAAAGGCCTGGGATTCAAATTTGAGACTTCGGACAATGTGTTTTCACCGAGGAAGGTAGACGCCGGCACAATGGCGATGCTGTCCTTCGTCGAATTCCAGGATGGATGGAAAGTGCTTGACCTTGGGTGCGGATACGGAGTCGTCGGCATCACGGCGGCAAGGTTCACTGATCCTGCGAAGGTGTACATGGTCGATATCGATCCCGAGGCTGTATCGCTGGCCAGGGCCAATGCGGCAAGAAACGGCGTGGGAAACGTGAACATACTCCGGAGCGATGGTTTTGACGCATTGGATGAAACCGGGTTCGACTGTATTTTGTCTAACCCTCCTTACCATACGGATTTTTCCGTGGCCAAAAGGTTTATAGAAAAAGGATTCAACCGTCTGAAGATCGGCGGAAAAATGTACATGGTCACAAAGAGGAAGGACTGGTACAAAAACAAGCTTATCAGTATCTTCGGCGGCGTGCGGATACATGAGACCGACGGGTATTATGTTTTCGAAGCCGAAAAAAGAAGCGCAAGCTATGCCGGGAAAAGCAGAAGCAAGTGATGCGCGGTCAGATTTCCCTCAGCAGCCTGCATACGCCCATGACCACTTCTTTTATCCTGAAGAGTTCGCTTTCCCTGTTTCTGGTACGCCATACGGCTTTGTAGTCGGAGAACCAGTACTCGAGTTTTACTGCCAGTTCACCGGGGCTGAATATTGGTTCGGCGCATTCCCTTCCAGGGAATTCGGACGCCTGGTCCAGCAATTCTTTTCTTATCACAGGGAGCAGCGCCTGGAAGAGCGCGAGCCCGTCCGCAGCGCAAATTACCTCCCTGATATCGGTTCTCCTGTTTTCATATATGTTCCCGAGCAAGGACGATATCTCGCCTGAGAGCTCCCTTATCCTGCCGTAGGCTGATCTTGCTGCCGCAGCGTCAAGACCGAGCAGCCTTTCCCTGATATGATCCGCACTGCCGTATGCGCCCGTATCATATCCGCAGGAGGCATAATACCACAGCACCACATCATACCAGTCCATCACCGGCTGGCGGGATAGCTCCCGTATCAGGCCGACGATCTTTCCGGACCGGTCCCCGTATTCCATTACCGATATCTCTTCATCCGTTGGCTGTCCGGGCCTGTCCAGGTTCCATGAGAGGCCTGCGCCGTATATGGCGCCCGGGATGGAGCCTGCCAGCACATTTATATGGCCAAAGTCGCCCCAGTCCGTGTTCAGCATGCCGACCGCACCGCAGGTTTTGGCGTATCCGGCCAGTTTATCTATATTGGCCGTTGCCGTGTCGATGTCGTTCAGCAGCCTGTTCCAGCCCTGCACGCCGGGGCAGACATACTGTTTCAGGCCGGCTTCGGATATCTTCCTGAATCCGTCTTCAGCGGCATCCGCAGCGTAATTCCAGTTGAGTATCACCGTGTTTTTGGGTATCTCGCCGATTATCTCCGGATAGTTTAGCAGCATGTCGCCCCACATCATGACTTTCTTTTTGTGGCTCTTCAGGTGTTCTATCAGGCCCCTGACAAAATAGAGGTACAGCTTGCCTTCTCCTATTTCTGCGGCCAGGGTGCTGTTTTTCCCTTTGCCGAGATCGAAGGTCTCGTCGCAGCAGATATTGAACTTGTCGGAGGTGAACAGCGGTATGAACTCGTCTATCATATCCCTGACGAACCCCAGGCTCTCCGGGGCGCTCGCGTCGAGGGTGTAATGCGCCATCCGGTCGGTCCACGTGAACGGCCTGTCGGGTATATCGTCATATTCGTTGAGGTGCCTGAATGACTTTGAAACCAGCGCGTGGTACAGGTGGCCGAATGATGACAGCGACGGGACGAGTTCTACGGACCTCCTCCTGCAGTACTCGTCCAGTATAAGTATATCTTCGGCCGTCAGCGGATCTGAATCGGTCCATATCTCGCTGTGTTTGCGGAAGGCAAACGAATGCTCTATATAGAGCTGAAGCTGGTTTATCTTGTAGAAGGACAGCCTGTCTGCAAGTTCCTTCAAAGTTTCGACGGCCGGTACCTTTCC
>DAOSCC010000229.1:0-3675 GCA_035361135.1 Clostridiales bacterium
GGATGGATGCCGTCTTCGCACAGCAGGTTCATATAATCCCTGGTCTTCAGGAACGCTTCCCGTATATCTATGAGCATTGCGTTTTTAGCTGCAGCGATCTTCAGCACCGCGTTGTTGTACATCTCATGCCACCTGTAGATATGTCCCACATCCCCGAGCCAGCGGAGTATATTCTCGGCATTCAGGCCTTTTGAGATCCATGCGAAATACCTTTCAGCGCTCAGCGGCGGCAATGAGAACAGCACGGGCCTGCTTCCTGCCTGTGAAATATCGTCGATGATCCTGCCGTACAGCGATTCGAATTCTTCCAGCGGTGTTTTTGGCAGATGCATATCGTCCGGACGCTCGGATATCTTTTTCCAGTCGAAATCGCAGTCGTTGCCGCCGAATTCGAGCGCAGTGTACCTGTAGCCTGAAAGCTTGTCAGCATGCTTCTCTATGATTTTTTGGCCGACAGTGATCGTGCATCCGAACTTTGCGAAGTTATCTACCCTGACTGAACTGTTGTATCCTCTCAGGATATTCAGGAAACTGTTTTTCAGGTAAGTGTACTTGCCCTTGATGCCGTCGAATATAACGCCTTTCATTATGGAATCTCCGAATATGCATACAGAGTCTATCATTTTATGTCACCTGTTCTTAAATAATATTTAATCTAATATTGAATATTATATTGTGTGATAATACATATGTCAATATACACATGGTAAATCATCTACGACGTTTGCATTATGACGTTATGTGTAGTAAAATATTAAGAAAACATGTCGAAAAGCAATCGTGTACTGCAAATATGCGTTTTGATGGAGCTTCACCGTTTATCGAAGCTGTATTTTTTGAAAAACGGATGGTCCGGGAGGCTGTCATGGAAATGATCGATCAGCATGAAACAGATGATATGGAACAGAAAACAAATGATCTGAAGGAAAAACTGGGGCAGCTGAAGCAGAAGCTTGCCTCAGAGCGTCCTGTCAAATGGAAGGAATTTCCCGATATCGGCCTGTACAAGGACCAGGTCGTATCGTATATGAACAGGCAGCTGATAAATTTCGAGGAGGGCGGGCAGCTGACCTCAGCAATGGTCAACAACTATATAAAGGACGGCCTGCTGCCGAGGGCAGACGGCAAGAAGTATTCCCGCGAGCACCTGGCGGGACTTACGGAGATATGCCTGCTCAAACAGGTACTGTCGGTGAAGGACACCGGGTTCCTGTTGAAGTATGTCCAAAAGGGCAAAGATAATGAAACATTTTATACGAACTTCATTGAAGTTCTCGACAGAGCACTGGCCGATACCGCAGGCAGGCTCGACGCGGAATGGAACATGGAGGCTTTGCCTGATATGGCATTGAAGCTGGCGATATCAAGTTACTGCGACAAGCTCGCCTGCGAAAGGCTTATAAGGATAATGCAGCAGGCTGAAGAGCAGGAAATACAGAAAAAGCCTGATAAAAAACATGACCGCAGGCAGGAAAGCAAAGCTGGAAGTAAAGCAGGACCTGAAGCGGATAAGACAGCTGATAAAAAAGAGATCGAAAAAACTGATCAGAGACCAGGTCAGAACTCCGGCAAAAAAAGATCCGTCTAATAGGTGGACCGTAATGGATGTTTGATCCTGGTCCACCGGAAATCATCGTTTCTGATCCATCGGAAATGATCGTCCCTGATTTCCGTCGGTCCTGAACTAAAAAACCATCATGGCTTCTGTTGATATACACAGGATATCTGTCGACATATCTTCCTCTTTATTGTAAATTATTATAGGTTTCCATAATACCTTCATTATGGTAAACTTAATTGTGCCGAATCCTTTAGGGGAGCGGGGGAGTCAATTTTTTGGGGTGAAGCCATTACACATGGCGGGGTGTACTCTTTTACCTAACCCGTCAGCTAACCTCGCAGGCGAAAAGAAAAGAGGAGGATACATAAAATGTCACGTAAGAAGAAGCATCTGGCATCGCTGTCTGCGTTCATGCTGGCTGCCATTTTGTCTGCACAATCGGCGTTTGCCTATTCCGGAACGGTACTGAAAAAGGGCATGAGAAGCGACGAAGTATATGCCCTGCAGGAAGACCTTTACGAACTGGGGTACATGAAAGTCAAGCCGACAGGGTATTACGGAAGCATCACTGAGGCAGCCGTACTGAAACTGCAGAAGGAATACGGCCTCCTGGTGGACGGTATCGCCGGGAAGCAGACGAAAGGCAAACTGGACAGCCTTATGGGCAGGGACGGGGCATCGGCCGATGCTGCAGCGTTAAGCGCAGCAAGTGTGGCAGAGACCGCATCCGAAAATCCTTCGGCCGCATCAGAAGGCGCATCTGAGGCTGCAGCCGGAAAGTCATCCGAAAAAACTTCCAGGAGCGCATCGCGGGCGGCTGATGATATCATCAGCTACGCTAAAAAATACCTCGGTGTGAAATACGTATGGGGAGGATCCACCCCGAAAGGTTTTGACTGTTCAGGCTTTGTAAAGTATGTTTACGAACATTTCGACGTCTCTTTGAGCAGGACTTCCGCATCCCAGGCTAAGAACGGCACAAAGGTGAACAAGGCGGACCTGAAGCCTGGAGACCTGGTATTTTTCGATACCGACGGGGGCCGTAACCGCATAAACCATGTCGGCATCTATATAGGAAACGGAAAAATGATACACAGTTCCTCCCATTTCGGAGGTGTCGTAATAACAGATATAAGCGGCGGATTTTACGCAAAGAGCTATATGACTGCAAGAAGGGTACTGAAATAACAGAAAGTCTTCCTGGCAGACAAGCATCCAAAACAGCCGGGATCCTCCGGAAATCCGGAAAGGCTGCGTAAAAGCAACCGGCGGGCAATTGCAGACAGTGAAAGCAAAGCAAAAAGGCAGAGGAGCAAATATCAGGAATACTGCACAGAAGTACAGACCTCACGGTGTCGGACGATACCGTGAGGTTCTTTTATGCGTCTGATAAAATGTTATAATCAATATATACGGTTCAGTGGTGTCTTTATGCGGGAGGTGACGCCTGATGCGAATCTTACATACATCCGACTGGCATCTTGGCAGGAGCCTCGAGCAGATCAGCAGGCTCGAGGAACAGCGCGAATTCATCGACAGCCTTGTAAGGATCGCCGACAAAGAGGATGTGGATCTCGTCCTGGTTGCAGGGGACATATATGATACGTATAATCCTTCGGCCGCCGCTGAAGAACTGTTCTACGAGGCTATGGACAGGCTGGGCGGAAAAAGCGGGAGAGCCGTCATCGTCATCGCCGGCAACCATGACAATCCTGACAGGCTTTGCGCAGCGAGCCCGCTGGCATATAAAAACGGTATAATCCTTCTCGGTTATCCGGGAAGCGACGCCGGCGAATATAGAATGGGCGCCGGAGGCATAAACATCACCGATTCAGGCCCCGGCTGGCTGGAACTCAGCCTGCCGCGATGCGGCCACAATGCGGTCATAATAACCATGCCGTTTCCTTCCGAATCCAGGCTGGAAGAACTGCTTTCTGAAAAGGCGGATGAGGCTGAACTGCAGAATGCTTATTCTGAGAAGATCGGCAGTATCTTTGCCGGGTTGTCCGTTAAATTCAGGGACGACACAGTCAACCTGATAGTTGCTCATTTGTTCCTGCTTGGCGGCAGCACATCCGACTCGGAGAGGACTTTGCAGGTGGGAGGCGCTATGA
>DAOSCC010000230.1:0-3657 GCA_035361135.1 Clostridiales bacterium
GTACCGGTTTTTGCGGATAAATGCCTGTTTATATGGAATGTGTTACTGAGTACATTTTCTGCATCATGTTTTTGCCGGTTTCTGCGCAGCTGCCTTCCTGTTCAGTTTCCGCTCCTGCCACATCATATACAGCGGGCTTGCGATGAACAGCGTCGAATAAACGCCGCTTATGAGACCGACCACAAGAGGCATCGTAAACTCTCTGATCGACTGTATGTTATATATCACTGCGAATACCAGCAGAGTCAATACCGCGATCAACGTTGTAAGGGAAGTATTGATCGACCTTGTCAGGCACTGGAGGACGCTCTTGTTTACCAGTTCCCTGTAAGACGCTTTGCGCATCAGTTTGGTATTCTCCCTTATCCTGTCATAAATAACTATCGTATCGTTGATGGAATACCCTATGATCGTCAGCATGGCAGCAACAAACGAATCATTGAGCGGTATCCTGAATATCACATATGCCGTGAACATGACCATTATATCATGTACCAGTGCAATTACGGCGAAAACACCTGCCGACAGTCCGTGCATCGACCTGAATCTCAGCCAGACGTACAGGACGATCAGTATTGATGAGATCACTATTGCTTTTACTGCATTCATCCTGAACTCTTCACCGATGAAAGGTTCAACACTGTTCACATTGATGCTTGCATCTTCTGCGATGCTGAATTCTTCCCTCAATGCGTCTATAACCGCCGTGCGCTCATCTTCGGTCAGCGTTTCTTCGCTGGCGATATTCAGAACCATCAGGTATATCCTTTCATCTTCATTCTCGGCATTGAAAGTGGAAGACTTGTTTACTGTGGCTGTCTTGCCGATCGCATTTTTGACTATATCGGCAGCCAGTTCCGTATCAAAGTTATCGTCAGGCATTTCTATCTGCATGATGGTCCCGCCCTGAAACTGTATGTCCAATACTACGCCATTTGCGAGAAAACCGACTATGCAAACAATCAGTATGACTAATGACAATGCAAAAAAGTAGTATTTTTTCCCCATCAAATCTACCATGGCTACGCCTCCTTTACGCCGTACAGCCATGTCTTCCTGGCTATATCGATGTCAGAAACCGCTTCCAGCATTGATTTCGTAAGCGTCAGAGCAGTAAAGAAGCTTAGGACGACGCCTATGATCAATGTATAGGCGAACGATATCATCGCGCCTGTACCAAATCTCCAGAGTATAACAGCCACGATAACGGTGGTCATATTTCCGTCGAATATTGCGGAAAATGCCCTCTTGAATCCAAGATCTATGGCAGCTTTTATAGTCTTGCCGGAGCGCAGTTCTTCCTTGATCCTTTCGAATATGATGACATTCGCATCCACGCCCATGCCTACCGACAGGACGATACCGGCAAGGCCGGGAAGCGTAAGAGTGATCCCGAGCCAGGATACGAAATTGAGCGTCATTATCGCAAGCATGAAAAGTGCTATGGAAGCTATGAGTCCGGGCAACCTGTAATACAGTATCATGAATGTGCATATCAACAGGAATGCAACTATGAATGCCCTTACAGTAACATTCAGCGCGCCTTTGCCGAGCAGCGGGCTGATGGCATTGACATGTTTTGTCTCCATTTTGAACGGAAGTGCTCCGGCCCTTATCGTATCAGCCAGATCCTTGGCCTCTTGAACTCCTTCTTTGGTGCTGCCCTTGTAGAGAACTATCACAGCTATACCTTCCGTGATATGTGACTGAACGACCGGGGCGGAAATGAACTGGTCATCCATGAAGATCGCTATACGCTGTCCTATCAGCCTTCCTGTAGCCTCTGCGAACGATTCCTTTCCCCTGTCATTGAGTTCCAGGACAACTTCCATGTTCCCTGTCTGCGTATTTTTCGCCGGATAGGCGTCCACGACATCAGTGCCTTCCAGTACTTTTCTTCCAGTGGGAAGCGGGTTCCCGTCTTCATCCAGTTTATCTTCATCAACTTCCTGGAATGTCAGCAAAGCTGTCCTTCCTATTTTTTCGAGTGTCTTGTCAGGGTTGAAGTCTGTTTCCCCGGGAGCCCATGGTATCTGGACTATTATCCTTCCTGCATTAAGGTCGGTAGTGACGTTTCTGTCGAGTATGCCTTCCTTGTCCAGCCTTTTCTCGATAATTATCTTTGCAGTATCGAGTTCCTCCTGTGTCGGCTTTCTGCCGTCTTCGGTGATCGCATACAGCATCGCATCTATTCCACCGTTGATGTCGATGCCCGGAACTATATCATTGACGCCGGGTATCTCCACCAGGCCGAAAAGACTGCCCGCGAAGCAAATATATGTCATCACGGCAATCAAAGCGAGAACGAGGAACAGTTTCAGCCCGTTGTTCCCTTTCATCTGTAAAAAATCCCCCTTTGCTTTAACCACATGTGGTAATTATATTACTATCGTCCAGGCCAGTCAATATGAAAGCTTTTGCAATAATGCCCGCCGCAGGCGGCTAAATCAGCTTCGAATCATTTATGAACAGTTGGAACTGCAGGCCAAGAAAAGCAGCAGCCCGTCTGTTCATCGTCATACGCACCAGGAATATCTCAAAATAGTCCATTACAGGGCATATTTTATTATCTATTTTCAAAACCAGGTCGCAGGTTTTCTTTTCGCTGTCTACGGTAATAACCGATTTTTCCACGGCGTAATTGACCCTGTCATGGATGTCGAAAGTGGCCATATCGGTATTCGTCACCCTGCTCCTGTGCACATCTGACTTGTCGGCAAGTATGAGGGCTGCTGAAATGCTGCTGACAGCCGTTCCCGTATGCTCATCATGGTTCCCTATCGCCATCATCACCTGTGCGGCTTCTTCACAGTCCATCCCCATGCCTGTAAGTATCCGGTAAGCCATTAGGGCTCCGATGTGGGCATGGTCGACCCTGTTGACGGCATTTCCTATATCATGCAGATATCCGGCTATCCTCGCAAGTTCCACTTCCCTTTCGGGATATTTAAGCTGTTCCAGTATTTTCCCGGCATTTTCCGAAACAAGCCCCACATGCCTGAAAGAGTGTTCCGTGTAACCCAGCACGCGCATCTGGGTCTCGGCAATTGTAAGGAAAGTCCTGACTTCCCTGTTTTTCCTGACATCCTCGACGGTAACCAACGTTACACCTCTTTCCATTCCTGTATTTTTCCGCTCTTTGGTCCGTTTATTCCATGCCGGATTCGACCGCCCTGATCCACAATGCACATTCCACTCTTTTTCTTTCGAGTTCGCAGCCTATATCATAAGGCTTGTCCAGGCTGTTATTGAACTGCCATGCATTGGCGGCGCAGCCTCCGCTGCAGAAAAACCTGGCCCAGCATTTCCTGCATTCCGGATTCGTATAAATGTTATTCTTTCTGAAGATGTCGCTTATCGAAGTATCGATATCGAAACTTTCATTGACATTGCCCATTTTGAAACGATCCATGCCAACGAACTGGTGGCATGGGTACAGGTCGCCTTCCGGCGTCACTGCCAGGTACTCATGCCCCGAACCGCATCCTTTCATCCTCTTTATCACGCACGGGCCATGATCCAGGTCGATCATGAAGTGGAAGAAGTTGAATCCTCTGGATTCCTTATGCCTTCTGACATACTCAAGCGCAAGGTCTTCGTATTCCCTGAACAGAACCGGAAGATCCTCCCGCCTGATGTCGAACCCTGTATCCTTCG
>DAOSCC010000231.1:0-3640 GCA_035361135.1 Clostridiales bacterium
TGAACTGGGTACCATGTTTGAGATGACGTTTATTATAAAGATATTCATTTCCGCAGCTGTCCTGGCTGTCGGACATGTGTTCAATTTTGCAATAAACGCGCTGGGTGCATATGTCCATTCCAGCCGTCTCCAGTATCTCGAATTTTTCGGCAAGTTTTTCACAGGCGGAGGCCAGCCCTTCAGACCTTTGAAACCAAATACAAAATACATCACACTAAAGCATGACGCGGATACCTGAGCCTGTCGCCCGGACGGGCATTGGAGCCGCTCGGAGAAAAATCAGGATGGAGGTAGGAAAAAGATGAAAATTTTCGATGGACAGATGATTGCTTTGCTGGGAGCCGCTTTCGGATTCCTGATGGCAGGTATCGGATCGTCAAAAGGCGTCGGTACTGCTGGTCAGGTGGGCGCAGGAGTTTTGACGGAGGATCCTTCCAAGTTCGTATCCGTTATGGTCCTGGAAGCCCTTCCCAGTACGCAGGCTATTTACGGGTTCGTTATCGCGTTCTTCATCATCGGCAGGATCGATCCCGCCATGACCATCGCGGAGGGACTGCACCTGTTTGCTGCTGCTCTTCCGATAGGCATTGTAGGCTTTATTTCCGCCATCTACCAGGGAAAAGTCGCGTCAGCAGGCATACAGCTGATAGCTAAACACTCGGGATCGCTGGTGAGTGCCATCACACTGGCGCTGATGGTCGAGATGTTCGCCATCCTGTCTCTCATCACTTCCATATTGATGCTTGGCTGATACGGGGATCCAAGGCCCCGACGGTATCAGGGACCTGGTCGGCCGTACGGGGGAACAGGCTGATCAGAGCTTTTATGTGAAAAAGGAGCAATCCAGATGACAGGAATAGACAGGATAAAAGAGAAAATCCTTGAGGATGCAAAACTGAAAGCCAGGGCCACACTGGAGCAGGCCGAGCAGGAAGCCCGGGACATCATGGAACAGGCTGAGCAGGAGGCTGCACAGAAAAGGGCGGAGCTTCTCGATAAGGCAAAAGCTGACGGTGGACAGATGTACAGGCGTATGCTGGCCGTAGCCGGGCTTGAAGGCCGCAAGAAGCTGCTTGCCGCCAGGCAGGAGATGATCGATGAGGCATTCTCGAAAGCCCTGGAAAGGATCGAGGGATTGCCTGACCGCCAGTACCAGGAACTCCTGGAAAAAATGATCTCCGAAGCCGCGGCAGGATACAGGGACCCGTCGGCACAGCCTGACGGAGCGCATGCCCCGCAGGCCGGCTTCATAGCGGAAATCATGCTGAATGAAAGGGACGCCGCGCGGATGGACGGGCAGTTCATCGAAAATATCAACAGGAGGCTTTCGGCACTCGGAAAGAAAGGGACCGTAACTCTGTCGGAGAAGAGGATCAGGACAGCCGGAGGATTCATACTGAAAATCGGGGACGTCGAGATGAACAGTACGTTCGAAATACTGTTCGGCATGCTCCGCACGGAGCTGGAAAGCGATGTTGTCGGCATACTGTTCGGCTCCTGACTTCTGAACGGCTCAACAAGGCGGCAGATCGATGATGGAGTTATTGAGGGATAACGATGCTTAGGATCAACGAAGGTGATTATTCATATGCTTCCGGCCTCATAAGGGCAAAGGAAACGAAGTTGCTTACCGACAGCCAGTATGCGAGGATGCTGGACGCCTCTTCCGCAGAAGAGGCTTACAAGGTGCTGACGGACGCAGGTTACGGGCTCGGCAGTGGCAGTACGCATAGCGTGTTCGCTTTCGAGCAGCTGCTGGCCGACGAGATGAAGAAATGCTTCATGCTGCTGGAAGAGATCGCCCCGAAGGCAGATGTGATAAGAATCTTTCAGAAACGCTATGATTATTTCAATATAAAGGTCCTGCTAAAGGCGGAACTGTCCGGGCAGGACATACCGCCGATCCTTGCCGACACGGGGACCATCGGCAGCGATTCGATCACGCGGATGATCAGGGAACGGGATTACAGCGGTCTGACTCCGTCGATGGCGGATGCTGTCACGCAAGTCTATGATGTTTTTGCCAGGATGCAGGATCCACAGGTGGTGGACCTGATACTGGACAAGGCATCGTACCAGGAATTCGTCGCTGACATAAGGAACATAGAGAGCCCGTTCCTGCAGGAACTGTCGGATCTCATCGTCGATATGACGAATATCAGGATGTTCATCCGCTCAAGGTCGCTGGACAAGACCTGGGACTTTATCATGAAGCTGCTGATAGACGGCGGCACCCTCGACAGGGACGTGTATTACAGGAACAGTGACAAGCCGGTGGACAGCTTTGTCGAGGATATACGCAAAAGCAGGTACGGTGATGCGGTGCGCAAAGGCCTTGACCTGGTGAAATCGGGGAAGAACAGTTCCGGGCTCGAAAAAGCGCTGGATGACCTGCTCATGTCATACATCCGCAGTGCGAAGCTGGTCACCATAGGCGTCGAGCCGCTCATAGCGTACCTGTTTGCAAAGGAGACAGAAATCAGGAATGCCAGAATGATCATGACGGGCAAGATCAACAACCTGCCGCCGGATATGATCAGGGAAAGGTTGAGGGAGTCTTATGTATAAGATCGGAGTGATCGGGGAAAAGGACGCGGTGCTTGGCTTCATAGCACTTGGTTTTTCCGTTTTCCCGGCAGAAAACAGCGAACAGGCTGCTGAAACGCTAAGGAAGCTGGCTCAGGACCGGTATGCCGTGATCTACATTACTGAACAGACGGCGGCCGGAATAGAGCAGGAAATCGACAAGTACCGGGAAAGCCGCTTTCCTGCCGTCATTCCCATCCCCGGGATACAGGGGAGCCTTGGCATCGGCATGAATGGCATAAGGAAGTGCGTAGAGAAAGCTGTCGGGGCGGACATCCTTTTCCGTGAATGACGGTTTGCGCAGGATCTGATCCGGATACACCCGGAACGAGGGATCATTCAGCAGGCGGATCGGCCTGCTTCAGTCATAAGGACTGCATAGATGTACAGGATACTATCTGAAAGCGAGGGATTGGTTTGAGCCAGGGGAGGATAATAAAGGTCTCGGGCCCTCTTGTAATAGCTGAGGGGATGCGGGACGCCAACATGTTCGACGTGGTCCGCGTCGGCGAAAAACAGCTGATCGGAGAGATACTTGAGATCCACGGTGACAGGGCGTCCATCCAGGTGTACGAGGAGACGTCCGGCCTGGGGCCGGGAAGTCCTGCGGTATCCACCGGAGAGCCGCTCAGCGTGGAATTGGGTCCGGGACTGCTGGAGAATATATACGACGGTATACAGCGTCCTTTGGAAGTGATGCGGCAGACAGTCGGAAGCAATATCACCCGCGGTATAAATATCCCGGCTCTTGACAGGAGCAGGAAATGGCCGTTCAAACCTGCCGTTTCCAGGGGCGACATGGTAGTCCCGGGAGATATACTCGGAACGGTCCAGGAAAATGTGATTTTCGAGCACAGGATACTGGTCCCTGTCGGAGTCGAGGGCGTGGTCGAAGACATCAGCGAGGGCGAATTTACTGTCGAGGAAACGGTGGCTGTCATAAAAACTCCGGACGGGACATCCAGGAACCTGACGATGATGCAGAAATGGCCGGTCAGGAAAGAGAGACCGTACAAGCAGAAGCTTGCGCCGGATGAACCGCTGGTAACAGGGC
>DAOSCC010000232.1:0-3585 GCA_035361135.1 Clostridiales bacterium
GGGCTGGTTCTACACGCTGCTTGCCATATCGACATTGCTGTTTGACAAGCCGTCATTCAAAAATGTAATAGTCCTTGGGCTTGTCAATGACAAGGACGGACAGAAGATGAGCAAGCACAAGGGGAATGTCATCGATCCGTGGACCGTGCTGGACAAACAGGGCGCCGACGCGGTACGCTGGTATTTCTACACAGGCAGCGCTCCATGGCTTCCCAGCAGGTTCTATGAAGAGGCAGTGAGCGAAAGCCAGAGAAAGTTCATGGGAACCCTGTGGAATACTTATGCGTTCTATGTCCTGTATGCAAACATAGACAAGTTCGATCCTACCAAGTACAAACTTGAGCATGATAAACTGTCGGTAATGGATAAATGGATCCTTTCAAGGCTGTATACGCTGATCGGGAACGTTGACAAAAACCTGGAGAATTACAGGGTCACCGAGTCTGCCCGCGATATACAGGACTTCACCGATGAACTCAGCAACTGGTATGTCAGGAGATGCAGGGAGCGCTTCTGGCAGAAGGAAATGAACCAGGACAAGATCAACGCATACATGACGCTTTATACGGTACTTGTGGAGCTTTCGAAGACAATAGCGCCGTTCGTTCCGTTCATAAGCGAGCAGATATACCTGAACCTGGTCAGGAGCGTCGACAAGTCCGCTCCTGAGAGCGTACACCTTTGCGATTTCCCGACGGTCCGGGAAGGATTCATCGACAAAGAACTTGAGGAGAACATGGATAAGGTACTGAAATACGTGGTGCTGGGACGTGCCTGCAGGAACACTGCAAACATCAAGAACCGCCAGCCCATAGGAACGATGTTCATCAAGGACAGCGAAGAACTGCCCGGAATGTATGCGGACCTGGTCAGGGATGAGCTGAACGTCAAACAGATAGTATTCACCAGCGATGCTTCAGGCTTCACGACTTATAAGTTCAAGCCGCAGCTCAGGACAGTGGGCCCGAAGTACGGGAAACTGGCGCCGAAAATAGGCGAATATCTGTCAACGGTGGACGGCAATGAACTGATGGACCGCTTCAACAGGGACGGAAAGGTGACCTTCAGCCTGGAGGGCAGCGATGTCACCCTCGAACTTTCGGATGTGCTTGTGGAAACTGCCCAGAAGGAAGGCTTCGTTTCTGAAAGCGAACGTGACATAACTGTCGTGCTCGATACGAACCTGACGGAAGAACTGATAGAAGAAGGCTATGTCCGCGAGATAATAAGCAAACTGCAGACAATGAGGAAAGAAGCCGGGTTCGAGGTCCAGGACCGCATAACGGTCTACTATGGGGACAATGAGAAAATAAGCGGCATAGTCGAGCGGAACAGCGAACTTATCAGTGAAGAAGTGCTTGCAGACAGGCTGCTTCCTTCAACAGGCGAAGGCTACTCCAAGGAATGGAACATCAACGGGGAAAATGTCAGGCTCACAGTAAAAAGATGACCGGAAGAGATTACCCGTTTGCAGAAATTTATTTATTCAGGGGCTTACGTGTCCGAAGGCTGTATACAGAGACTCTTCGGCGGATGTGCCGTCTGAGCGAGGGAAACTCATGGAAAGAATAACCGTTGAATTGGGCGAAAGAAGCTATCCAATATATATAGCGGCTGATTTTTCCGTCCTTGGAAATGCTTTCCGCAAAGCCGGGATAGGCGGCAAAGTATTGGTCGTAACTGACAGCAATGTCGGCAGGCTGTATCTCGAAACCTGCATGGCTGAGCTTGCTTCCGCAGGAGCCCTGGTATGCAGCCATGTGATCGAAGCCGGGGAAAAAAGCAAGAATCTTGATACGGTGAAAGACATTTACAGGCAGCTGGCGGCTCAGCGGTTCGACCGCAATTCTACGATAGCGGCGCTTGGCGGTGGCGTAACCGGTGATATTGCCGGTTTTGCCGCCGCCACCTACATGCGGGGGATCAGTTACGTGCAGATACCGACGAGCCTTCTGGCCCAAGCGGACAGCAGCATCGGCGGGAAGACAGGGGTGGACTTCGAAGGTGTAAAAAACATTGTCGGAGCATTCTACCAGCCCCGTTTCGTGTATATCAATATCGGCACGCTGCGCACTCTGCCGCTGCGGGAACTCAGATCCGGGCTCGCTGAAGTGATCAAGCACGGGCTGATAAAAGATGCAGGGTTTTATGATTACATCCGCCTGAATATGCGGAAAATTTTCGAATTTGACGAAAGCACTCTTCAGCACATAACGAGAGCCAACTGTTCCATCAAGAAAAGCGTGGTGGAGCAGGATGAAAAGGAAAGCGGGCTCAGAGCCGTCCTCAACCTTGGACACACCATCGGCCATGCTGTCGAGAGCGTTTCGGGATTTTCACTGCTCCACGGAGAATGTGTTTCAATCGGGATCGCAGGAGCATTCAGGCTGGCGCTGAAGATGGGCATGGTGAGCAATACGGTGGCGGAAGAAGTGGAACTGACTCTCGAAGCAGCCGGGCTTCCGGTACGGGCAGCCGGCATGGAGCCGAAGCAGATCCACGCGGAAATGCTGCATGACAAAAAAGCAAAAGGAGGAAAACTCAATTTCGTGCTTCCCACACGCATTGGCGAAGTCACGGTCCGCACGCTGGACGATGAGCGGATCCTGATGGAAGTGCTTGAAGAACTGGTCGGGCGAGATCCGGCATATAAAAATCCGGCAAAATAAAACTTTGAATAACAGGATCCATAATAAAATTTTACATAATAAAAATCGCCTCTTTAGAGAATATAAATAAGAGGCGATTTTGTTTTCTGCTTGTTGCATGCATTTGCGGAGCAGGTGGACACCTGGCTTTGAGGGGTGGTTTTCCATGTTCATCAGGAAAAAGCGTTTCAAAAAGCTTACAGACAAGATAGACAAGCTGGTGATGGACATGGAAAAGTCGAGGATCAGGGAATATGTATGCTACCTTGAGAACCCTAAAAAAGTGTTTTTTTCCAACTTTCTTGCCGGACTTGCCAGGGGGGTCGGCGCTTCCATAGGCTTTACGCTGCTTGCGGCGGTCCTGCTGTATGTCCTGCAGAAGATAGTACGGTGGAACCTGCCGATAATAGGAGATTTTATCAATGAGATCGCGAGGATCGTCGAAAACAATCTTCGCAATACAAGGAGGTAAAAATGAACAGACAGGAATCTGAGCATTACCGTCAGTTGCTGCTGAAGATGATGGACGAAACGGAGAATACGATAGAACTTATGAAGAGCCACAGGGAGGGGGAACAGGATAAATATTCGACAGGTGAACTGTCGAACTACGACAACCACCCTGCAGACCAGGGGACGGAGTTGTTTTATCTGGAAATGAACAATGCTCTCAAGGTACATGGGGAAAGTATAATGATGGATATAAAGGATGCCCTGGACAGGATAGACAGGGGTGTCTACGGTGTATGTGTCCACTGCGGCGCCGACATACCGCGAGAGAGGCTTGAAGTCCGCCCGTTTGCAAAGATGTGCCTGAAATGCCAGGAAGAATATGAAAACACATCTGTACGGCAGAACATGGACAGACCCAATGAAGAGCTTGTCATCGACGCGCCGTTCGGCAGAAAATACCTCAATAAGCAGGAAGATGACGAAC
>DAOSCC010000233.1:0-3563 GCA_035361135.1 Clostridiales bacterium
GCAGTCCGGACACGCCGCCGAATATCTTGGCAAACGAGCCACCGCCTTTTTCGTATATATGGTTCCTCACGATGGGCTGGATGATCGCATAACCCTCCACAACCTTCCTCTTCTCCGGGTCCACCAGTGCCCGGTTGAGGGGATGGTCGATCATGCCTATGAGCCTGGCAGCACTGTCCCGTTCTATCTCAGAATCCGCATCCAGCGTTATCACGTATTTGCATGTACGCAGAAGCTCTATGTCGCAAATCAGCGTGTCAAAACTCGTTTCCTTCGGGTCAACACCGTTGAGCAGGGCATTGAACTCCTCGAGCTTGCCCCTTTTTCTCTCCCAGCAGATGTAGCAGTCTTCCGTCCGGCTCCATCGCCGCTCCCTCATGAGCAGCATGAACCTGTTGTTAGCCGAGGGATACATTTTGTTTAGCTGCTCGATTTTTGAGACAAGTGCCGACCTGATTTCCTCATCTTCAGGCTTCCTGCTGGACGGAGCGTCTGCATAATCGGCCAGCAGCGCGAAATACAGGTTCGGCTGCCGGTTTACGAGGTAATGCCTGAGCAGCCTTTCAGCGTAGTCCAGGGCCTGTTCCATCCCAGATACTATCACAGGCATCACGACAACAGTCCGCGCGTTGTCCGGTATCTCCTCAAGGTAGTCCATCATCGGCATCTGCTGTGCCGGTACGATCCTCGACATTATGTTCCTGACAAGCCGGGCAACCGCATCCTTCACCAGCGGCAGCGCTGCAAGCGCAAGGATCACCCGTTTGAATGTCTCAAGGCCTCCGGCGCTCCTTACGGCATAGTCCAGCAGGAAGAGCACGAGGACGAACAAGACGGCAGTCAGCATGAAATACAGCGTGCCCTTGAGCTTCCTGTTGTCCCCTGGCCGGCGGACTGGCCTGTTCAGAAGCCTTGCCCTGAGGACAGGATATCCTTTCCCGATCAGGTATGCGCCGACATGCCGCGAGCAGTATACATCTTTCCTTTCTTCAGCGGCGAGTTCCACGCAGGCTTCCGCAACATCGGGCTCGCTGGCGCCGGTCCTCCGGGCCAGTTTTTCGACGGCAGTCCTGTACATGGCACGGCTCGTGCTGTCCATCTCAGTATACACGCCTGCCGGGTCCCTGGCGAGTATGCGTTCGGTCACCGACAACTCCTCCACCAGTTCGTTCTCGTCGATCTGGTTGAGTTCCCTGAGGCTGGTGATAGCCGTACGGATCTGCGCCTCGAGTTCGGACTGCCTTCTTCCCTCTTCCCTGAATATGTCTGCTGTGCTGACAGTCCTTCCGTCGGCCTCGAAATGGTATGAGATGTATTTCTGTATTTCGTTTTCATCGACCGACATGCGCCTGAGCAGGTAAATAACGTGCGAGTGGAACGTTATCATGTCGTCATGTGAGCGGAACGGTATCCTGTCGGCGCGTGTGCGGCGCATTGTATTATCGGCACGAGAGAAGAACACTGTCTTGTCGGCGCGTGTGCGGAACGGCACACTGCCGGCGGCCAGATGGATTTCCGCACTGTCGGATCGTGAGCGGAACTTTTTCCTGTAGCTCCCGGAGTCCACCGTCACAAGCAGCGGGCTCACGTCCGGCTGTCCGTCCTGGTTTTCGCGCATTCTCTCCCTGACAAAAGCTTCGGCCCTGGTCTTAATCTTCGTAATGCGGATTATTTCTTCGGCTACCTCTATCGTGCGTTCAAGCAGGCAAAGGCCGAGCATTTCCTGGAGAGCGTGGATCTCCCTCTCTGTCAGCGGGTTTTCCTCCTGATACGCTTCGATCATGCGCACTATCGTCTCCCTGTTCAGATAACCGCCGGACAGTTCGATCATTTTCTTCGCAACTACATATACCCTCGGGTAGCCGGCATACTCCGTTTGCCTGAGCAGCGGCAATGGCAGGTACACCGTGCCCGTGACCTTGGCCTTCTTTATTTCGCGGTAAAGCATCTGGAAATTGTCAAACAACCACCGCGCAGAAGGAACAAGCGAAATTATCTCCGTCGGCGTGCGCGCTATCTGTTCCCTGAACATGTTGATTTTCCTGTATGCCGCCTGGTTGTACCAGGTAATGATATAGTTCTTCCTGCGGCACTTCACGCCGACGTGGCTGCGCGCAAGTTCGGCCATCTTCTGCTCCCATTCTTTCGGGGTTAGGTCTTCCTGCATGGTATATTTCTTTTCCTTCCTGCGCAGCATCTTCAGCCAGTTTATAAACATGACCGCCATGGCCACGACCAAAGCGGCAATTGCAGCAGATGCAAATGCAATTAATAGATTCTGGTTTTTGGTAAAACCGGACATACTGATTAAAAGCATTCGATCACTGCCTTTCCTTTAGTTTTTTCTTTTTGTCAGCCGTTGTGATTTACAGTTTCGGTTTGCCGTGATTCACGTGTTCCGAGTCGATGTGATCACCGTCCCGTTTTGTGTGACCACACGTCCTGATCTGCGTAATCACTCGTTCCGGTTTGCATGACCACGTTGTTTTGCTTGCTGTGATTACATGTCTGGTCAGCTTTGCGATAAACACTACGCAAACGTGTCCCGACGCAGGCTTGATTTGCATCAGCCGCGCCGCACATGCAAAAAGAAGTTGGCTGAAATATGAGCAAATAATATTATTGCCGTTAATTGAACTTTCCTGCCGGTGCGATCCTTAACCGCAATAAAGCATTATAGCAAAGAAATATATTTTTTGCAAATGGGCGTGCAACACTTCACAACCATGGGTTATTTTCCCGTTCAAATCCTATGGTTGTTGCAGGACCGTGGCCCGGATAGACCACGACGTCATCGTCCAGTTCCATCAGCCTGTCAAGCGAGGCCATAAGCACACGGGAATCGCCCGCTCCCAGGTCCGTCCTGCCGATGCTGAGCCTGAAGAGAGTGTCGCCGGTGAAGACGCAGTTCGTTGAATGCTTGCCGGTGCGGCCTCTGTCACCGGCGTCCCTGGCCAGCAGACAGATCCCGCCCGGCGTGTGGCCAGGCGTATGCATTATTCCAAGCTCGACGCTGCCGAGCTTCAGCACATCTCCATCCTTCACGGAAATGTCGGGACTGTCCATTTTCCTTGCAGTCCAGAATAGTGCCGATCCGTTCAGCACCGGATCTTCAAGTATCCGCGCCTCATCCTCGTGGGCGACCACCCTGGCGCCGGTCAGTCTGCGCAGAGCGTCGCCTTCGCAGACATGATCGAAATGGCCATGGGTATAGATGATATATTTCAAAGCCAGGCCATGCTCTTTAAGTACCTGCATGATATCTTCGGCATCCGTTCCAGGATCTATAACGGCAGCCTCGCCGCCGTCTTCTATGATATAGCAGTTTGAATCGAGTATGCCTGTGATTATTGCTTTCAGGATCATTTCCGCATAACTCCCGTCCTAATATTGTCAGCCCTTGCTCCTCGTGACTTCAAATACGCCGTCCACCTTGCGGAGCTTTTTTATTATCTTCTCCAACTGTTCGGTGTCTACTATCTCGAGCGTCAGCCCGATGATGGCTATCTGGTCGCGCGTCGTCCTTGCGTTCATCGCCTTGAGCGGTATCTTCGCCTCGCCCA
>DAOSCC010000234.1:0-3492 GCA_035361135.1 Clostridiales bacterium
CAAGGTGTCTCCTTTAATTTTACATTATATGTTAGCGCTTTTGCTCATTTATAGATATACATGCAATTTGGATAAACAACACGTGATTTATGTACCGCGGACAGGCAACAAACGAAAATACCCGGCGGGCTTTGTAACTGGAGCATTCAGCAGTCTTTATAATTTCAGGCGCCTGTGTTATCATTACTATTAAGGGAAAAAATGTGACAACTGTCGACTTGCGTTTGTATCGATGCGGTCATGTGCTTCGGCTTATCTGGTGTGCCACAGGAAATGATACATATTTATTGAAATCTTTCATATAGATTGATAGAACGTCAGATAAAACACGGGGGTGGTGTGAGATGGTAAAGAAAGAAATCATAGCCCTGCTGCTGGCCGGAGGACAGGGAAGCAGGCTGGGGGTCCTGACCAAGAAATCTGCCAAGCCTGCGGTGCTTTTCGGCGGGAAATACAGGATAATCGATTTTTCGCTTAGCAACTGCGCCAATTCAGGCATCGATACTGTCGGGGTGCTGACGCAGTATCAGCCGCTCAAGCTGAACAATCACATCGGCATCGGCAAGCCGTGGGACATGGACAGGATGCACGGAGGCGTCACGATACTGTCGCCGTTCATGAAGGAAGACAGCGGCGAGTGGTACAAGGGAACTGCCAATGCCATAAGCCAGAATATCGACTTTGTCGACAAGCAGGCGCCCAAATACGTGATAATCCTTTCTGGCGACCATATCTACAAGATGAACTACTCCGACATGCTCGCTTTCCACCGGAAGAACAACGCGGAAGCGACGATATCCGTTATCAACGTTTCATACGAGGAAGCGTCGAGGTACGGCATTATGAGCACGGATGAACAGGGACGCATATACGAGTTCCAGGAGAAGCCCGAGAACCCGAAGAGCACGCTGGCTTCCATGGGCGTTTATATTTTCACCTGGGAGATACTGAGGGAGTACCTGATACGCGACGACCAAAGGGAAGACTCCGACCACGATTTCGGAAAGGACATAATACCTGCAATGCTTGCCGACGGAAGAAGGATGTTTGCTTACAGGTTCAACGGTTACTGGAAGGATGTAGGGACGATACAGGCCTACTGGGAGGCGAACATGGATCTTGTCAAAAGGGTCCCGGAATTCAACCTGTACGATCCCGAATGGAAGATCTACACGCCCAATCCCGTCAAACCCCCGCACTATGTCGCGCCGGGCGGAAGCGTCAAAACATCCGTGGTGGCCGAGGGATGCATGATATACGGGAATGTCAGGAATTCGGTGCTATTCTCCGGTGTTTTTGTCGAGAAAGACGCGCTTATCGAAAATTCCATCGTGATGTCCAATTCGCATATAGGAGAAGGAAGCGTCCTGGACCACTGCATCATAGGTGAAAACGTCAGGGTCGGGAAAAATGTGAGGATAGGCTTTGGCGACGATGTTCCCAACACGGATAAGCCGGGCATATACAGTTCAGGCATAACGGTAGTGGGAGAAGGGGCTGAGATACCTGACGAAACTGTCATGGGCAAGAACGTGATGATAGATATGTACGCCGGCGCTGAGGACTTCTGCTGCAAAACCGTGCCGTCGGGCGCAAGCGTATACAAAGGCGGTGAATGTAAATGACGATGATGACGAATACCATGGGACTGATACTGTCCGGCTGGAAAAAACCTGCCCTCAAGGACCTTTCATATAAGCGGTCTGTGTCCGCGATACCGTTCGGCGGCAAGTACAGGGCAATAGATTTCATACTGTCCAACATGGTCAATTCCGGCATCAAGAATGTCGGGGTGCTGACCCAGTACAGTTTCCGTTCGCTGATGGACCATCTTGGCTCAGGCAAGGAATGGGACCTTGACAGGAGATATGACGGCCTGTTCATTTTCCCTCCGACCGTGTCGGACGAGGAAAGCGGCTGGTATAAAGGCAGCGCGGATGCGATGTACCACAACCTGTCTTTCCTCAAACGGAGCAACGAGGAATACGTGGTCATTGCCCAGGGAAACGGCATTTTCAAGATGCAGATGGGCGACATGCTGCAGTACCACATAGACAAAAATGCCGACATAACGCTGGCATACAGGAGAATGTATGACTATACCGCTGAGGAGCTTTCGGGTCTTGGTATAATCAGGATCGACGAGGACAGCAGGATAACCGACCTCCAGGAGAAACCGCTGAATCCGCAGTCGGACCTGGCTTCCATCGGCGTTTACATGCTGAGGAGGACGCTGCTCATCTCGCTGATCGAGGAGTGCATTGCCCACGGCAATTATGATTTCGTCAAGGACATAATGATAAGGAAGCTCGACAGGCTGAATATTTATGGTTACGAATTCAGGGGCTACTGGCGAAGCATCAGTTCCGTCCGCAATTACTACAGATGCTCCATGGAGGTGCTCGATCCCGAAATACGCGAGGAGCTTTTCATAAGGAACGGAAAGATATACACCAAAGTCAAGGACGAGGCTCCCGCAAAATACAACGAGGAAGCGGAAGTAACCAATTCCATCGTTGCAGACGGCTGTTTCATCGAGGGCACCGTGGAGAACAGCGTGCTGTTCAGGGGAGTTACCGTAGCCAAGGGCGCCGTGGTGAGGAACAGCATAATAATGCAGGGTTCGGTGATCGAGCCGGATGCGGTCGTGGAATACGCCATACTTGATAGAAATGTAGTCCTGACAAGGGGCAAGTACCTGAAAGGCGATACCGACTACCCCGTGGTCGTGAGCAAGAATTCCAGGGTATAATGGCTTAGGAATACGGAAGCTAATCAGTTCCGGGCATAAATCACCGGAGCATATAACGCTCCAGGCTGTAAAAACCAGTGAACGGGACATTTAGGACAGGAATCGGAAAACGATTACGGGGCATATAGCTGAAAGCTCGAAAACAGAAGGCCGGAACACAAAGTGTAACAAAAGAAAAGAAACAGAATAGCCGGTGGCCGGAGCATAAGGCCTGTGGCCTGACCGGCCATATTGATGTATGATTCAGTTTTAGTGTATAATCAGGTGAGTGCCGGCAGGCACTGAGACAGGCAATGGAGTCCATGCATTTACAGGGCGCTTTGTCAGCCTTGTACTCAGAACGGGATTTTACTGAAATACAGACGGGATTTTACTGAAATATCGATACGAAAGGACAAAAGCTTTTACAGTACGAAAGCTTGAAATGGGTTGACATATATGACTGACAAACTCAAGGCGGATTTGTCGCTGCTGATCATAACAGTGGTATGGGGCGCATCGTTCCCGCTGATCAAGGTGGTGCTGGGGTACATCCCGGCATTTGCTTACCTCTCACTGAGGTTTTTGCTGGCAGCGGCAGTTTTGGCAGCGATCTACCACAGGAATTTGAAAAAAATCAATAAAAGGGCGCTGAAATACGGATGTATCCTCGGACTCTTTATGTTCGGCGGTATGGCATTCCAGGTCGTCGGCCTGTATACCACGTCCGCGTCGAATTCCGGGTTCATCACCGGCCTGAA
>DAOSCC010000235.1:0-3481 GCA_035361135.1 Clostridiales bacterium
CGCAAATGCGGTAAAACTGGCGGCAGCAGTAGAGGTTCTGCACCTGGCGACACTTGTCCATGATGACGTTATCGATGATGCGGATATCAGGCGTGGACTTCCGACACTGCAGAAAAAATTCGGAAAGAGGACCGCGGTGATATGCGGCGATTACCTTCTGAGCAGGGCTTTACAGATCGCGGCGTCGATCGAAAATAAAAAAGATTATCTCGATATCGATGTACCGGACTATGTGGCAAGGATATGCGCAGGCGAACTGAGTGAGCAGATAAATGCCGGGAATTACGGCCTTTCGATATATCAGTATCTCAAAATAATCGCAGGGAAGACAGCGGCGCTGTTCGAGGCATCGTTTTATGCAGGTGCCGTCCTTTCCGGCTGCGATCGTTCCGAGTACAGGGCATACAAAAAACTGGGGTACTATCTGGGCATGATTTTCCAACTGACGGATGACTGTATGGATTTTGAGGCGACGGAAAGCGTTGCGCAAAAGCCCGTGCAGTCCGATTTCGAAAAAGGCGTGGTGACTCTGCCCGTTATCCGTGCCCTGCAGACGGATGCGGGCCTTAAGGAGAAAGCCGCCAGGAAAGAGGTGTCTGCAGACGAGATCGGCCGGGCTGTTGTCAGGGCCGGAGGCCTGGACTTTACAAAGCTGGTGGCAAAAAGGTACCACAGTAAATATATGAAGCTGCTGGACGGGCTCGATGCGCCGGACGAGAAAAAGAGAAGGTTGGCAGAGCTTGTAGACCGGGCGTTGAACAGGTAGGGCCGCAGTTCCGTGGATACGGTTTTGCACGGCAGCTACAGGTTCTGTACAGTTGATGCATGTATAATCAGCAAAATGGTAAGCTGAGTGTACAAAATTCGAATTGTTGCGGCTAAAAACAGTGAAAACATTGTAACTTGTCAATAAACGGGTTACATAATGTAAAGTTCCATTGCATTATGGGGCTTGATACCTAAATGATTGAGCAAACATTCATACAACAATCAAAATTTTGTACACCCTTGTCCTTATTTCCCGGGGAAATAAATGCATGGACAGGAAACCATGCATACCGTAAATGGAGACACTAGATGCCTGAGGACAGTGATTACTGAAACGGGAACCGCTACTGACAGTGATAATTGAGACGGAAACTGCTACTGACTGTGATTACTGAAACGGAAACCGCAACGGAAAGAAAAGCATACCGGAAACAACGGAAAGAAACGTATACCGGAAAGAAAGCCGGGGAGTTCATAAGTCAGAGCATAATTCAGAGAATTATAGGATTTCAGAAACGAATCTCAGGAGAGAGGTGCATGAGAAGTTTTGATTAAGCGGTTTTTGAGCTATGTTGAGATCAAAACGAAAATAACAAGCACATTTGCCTTCATGCTGACCATTACGTTCCTGCTGTACAGCGGCCGGCCGATCGACTGGCTGAGGACGCTGGTATTCTTCCTCGCCATGTTTTTGTTCGATTTGACCACTACAGCCATCAACAACTATATTGATACGAAGACCAACGAACAGGTGCTCCAGTTCGAAAGGCGCACCGCCCTGACTATTATCCTGATACTGTTTACAATCAGCACCGCGCTGGGTTTGTACCTGGCATACCTGACAGACGTCGTGGTGCTGCTTCTGGGCGGATTGTGCTTCCTGACAGGCGTGTTTTATACATACGGCCCAGTGCCGATATCAAGGATGCCGCTGGGTGAAGTGATGTCGGGACTGTTTTACGGGTTGTTCATACCATTCCTGCTACTTTATATCAACATGCCGGAGGGGACATACCTTACGCTCGGGCTGGGATGGGAGAGCATCAGGCTCGAACTTAATGTCATGCCCCTGATATCGGTCCTGCTGCTTGCGGTGACTCCGATGTGTACTACGGCCAATATAATGCTTGCGAACAATACATGTGATGTCGAAAAGGACGTGAAGGTCAGAAGGTACACATTGCCCTATTATCTTGGCAAAAAGGCCCTGTGGCTGTTTGCGCTCCTGTATTATGCGTGTTATGCCTCTATCGTGGCCATGGTCGTGCTCAGGATACTTTCGCCTGTTTGCCTTGTTTCGCTGCTGACCATCATTCCTGTCCAGCGGAACATCAATATATTCATGGAACGCCAGGATAAAGCCTCTACTTTTATAACCTCCATCAAAAACTACATAATAATAATGGGATCGCTGACCATCACGGTGTTTGTCAGCGCTGCGCTGTAACCGGCAGGATGGCTTGCGCTGCAGTCGATGGGCAGAACATCGGGATAACAGGCGGATACCTGTATTACAAACAGACACTTTAATTATGGACAGAACCGTCATATCAGCAGGCCCGGCATCAACTGACTGCACAAAAAATGGGAAATCTGCGTGTTTATGCGTCATGTCTGAGGGTATATATTATCAAGCACGGTGGAAGGGTAAAGCCATGAAGCTGTTCAAGAAAACCGACATCCTGATAATTGCGGTGATCATCGCTGCGGCAGCGGCGATATGGTATTTTTACAGCAATGCGGTTTCAGGCAGACCGGTCAAAGCGGAGATATACTACTACTCGGACCTGGTCGGAACGGTTGAGCTTGAGCCCGGACCGGAAAGGATATTTTCGATCCCGCAGGACGAGGATGTGGTTTTGATGATCGATACGGACGGGAGCATCAGGTTCATCGAGTCCGATTGCCCGGACAAGATCTGCATCAGGACAGGCAGGTTGCGTCTGGCAGGCCAGAGTGCCGCTTGCCTGCCCAATGGCGTGATCGTGAAGATCGTACCGGCGGACGGATGGAAGGAAAGCGATCCTGATATAGTGATCGGAAGCAGGGGAGGACAATGAGCAAAGCAAACGGCGGACCATTGGCATGGAACGGAAGTGATCGCGTTTTGGCAGAAAAGAAAAGCAACGGCATATTTAACGATCCCGCATCCGTGGACGGCGCCAGGAATGAGTCGCGAAGGACAAGGAAGCTGGTGCTTTCGGGGATGATATTCGCGCTTGCCCTGGTCCTGTCGATCGTTGAGAACGCGTTCCCGCCGCTGCCGCTGCCGGTGCCCGGCGTCAAATTCGGACTGTCGAACATTGCAGTAATGTATGCGCTGTTTTTCCTTTCGAGAGGCCAGGCATACTCCATAGCTGTCCTGAAGAGCCTGTTCGTTTTCATGACGCGAGGCCTGATCGCAGGAATACTGAGCCTTTCGGGTGGAATACTATCCTTGACGGTCATGCTGCTGGTAATGGTACTGTTCAGGGACAAAGCATCATACACGGCCATAAGTATATCAGGAGCCATAGCTCATAATACGGGACAGTTCATTGCGGTTTCATTTATTTACACCGGTATGTATTTATGGGCATATCTGCCGGTGCTGCTCGTGTCCGGCGTTATCGCGGGCATCGTCACAGCCGTGCTGCTGAGGTTTATTATACCGGCCTTCGAAAGGCTGCGTTTATAACATTGCACAGAATTTGACGGAGGAAAACAAGTAGTA
>DAOSCC010000236.1:0-3441 GCA_035361135.1 Clostridiales bacterium
AACTGGGTTTAGCCTCATAAACAATTTTTGGATTTATTTTTGCTCATTTATAGTACATGGAGAAAAAAGATCAAATAATGCAAATAAATCGTCGATATGTACACGTCGAATTATTCCGGAACAGCAATACGCTCAGTCCGCCATTGATCTTGCCGATTTTGCTTGAAAACCTGCCGGCCAGGGGGTATAATTTAAAAGGTCCTTGAAAAAGGCACTCAAATCCTGTCTTTTATTACTGCTTAACACGGAGGTGAACAGTATGGAATGTGACACTGGTGGCGGTAGTAGTCACTTGTGGCGCCTCATCAAAATGAGGGTTGGTCTGCCATGCTGTTTGCCGGCCGTAAAAATACCGTAAACATGCATGGATAGATCACCCTTTACAAAAAATCAAATAGAAAGGGTGATTTCATTGATCGAGATCTTCAAGACAGTGAACAACGAACTTGTCACCACCGACACTTTCGAGGAAGGCGTCTGGGTCGACATGGTTAACCCGTCCGAAGAAGAGATCAACAGGGTCAGCAGTTCTCTGAACGTTGAAATAGACTTTTTGAGGGCTGCACTGGACGAAGAAGAAAGAGCCAGGATCGAGAGCGACGAGGGACAGACGCTGATCGTTGCCGATACTCCGATCGTCGAAAACGAGGGCCAGATGAATATATATTACACGATACCTCTGGCTATCATAATCCTCAAACATGCGATAATAACGGTATGCCTCAACGAAGACACCATACTCGAAGATTTCAGGAAAAACAGGGTCAAATCTTTCCTGACGCAGTATAAAACAAGGTTCGTCCTGCAGATACTGTACCGGAATGCGGTAAGATACCTGCTGTACCTGAAGCAGATCGACAAGATGAGCAACAAGATAGAGCAGGACCTGCACAAATCCATGAGGAACAAAGAGCTCATCCAGATGCTGAAGCTGGAGAAGAGCCTTGTATACTTCTCGACTTCGCTGAAAGCGAATGAAGTGGTGCTTGAAAAACTGCTGAGGCTTGAAAACATCAAGAAATACCCGGATGACACCGATCTGCTGGAGGACGTGATCGTCGAGAACAAACAGGCAATCGAGATGGCCAATATTTACAGCAGCATTCTCACCGGGACCATGGATGCGTTCGCATCGGTCATTTCAAACAACCTGAATATAGTGATGAAGTTCTTGACATCGGTAACGATAGTCATGGCTATCCCTACACTGATATCGAGCTTCTTCGGCATGAACGTGCCGCTCCCGCTGAACAGCCCGGGTTCGTTCTGGATCATCGTGGCCATAACCCTGGCAGTGTGTACGGTCACAGGGTTCACACTGTACAAGAAAAAGCTCTTCTGAAGATGTTGGGATGGAAAGAAAAGCGGTCAGCGTTCTGGCTCCCGGGTCAGAACGCTTTTCTCATATTGTGCGGCTGCTTGCCCGGCTGATCACTGTTCCGCCAGTACTGTGAGGCTGCTGCCGCGGCCGGTCACCGTTCCCGCAGGTACCCCGCTCCGTCATAGAAGCTTTCGCCCGGCTGCCTGAGGATGCTCTGGCTGTCATAGAATTCTTCGTCCGCTCTCCTCAGCATACCCATGTAATCGACGAAGTCTTCTCCCGGTTCCCGGAAGATCCCTTCCCTGTCCTGGTACCTTTCCCCCGGGTTCCGGAGGACCCCCTGCCCGTCATAGAATTGTTCCTTCAGTGAATACAACAAAACCACCTTATAAAGATCTTCTATATGATTATATCATAGACTGTTCATGACGTATATATGAATGACGGACATTCATTTGTCATTCGTAACGTCCCCGTCCCCGTCGACAGGTATCGCTTCGCCGAGATATGTCGGTTCCGGCTTGGCGATCACGTAAAAGAAGTCCTTTGTCCTGGCAAGTACTTCCCTGAATTCACGGTAAGACTGCCCCGGATATTCGGCATGGGCCGCTGCAACGCCGTAAGCTTCGAGGCCAAGCCTCTCCGCGATGTACAGTGCCCTGTAAAGGTGGTACTCCTGGGTCACGATGATTATCTTTTTCGAAATGAAAACATCCCTTGCGCGGTACAGGCTTTCATAGGTGGAAAACCCCGCATGATCCATGAAGACATGCGAAGAGGGAACGCCTGCATCTATCGCGAACTGTTTCATAACATTGACTTCATCATAATTCTTCCTGCCGTGGTCTCCGCTCATCAGAAGCCTGTCGGATGCCCCGGCTTTATACAGCTCGATGCCGCAGTCGAGACGGTCCCTCAGCATCAGGCTCGGTGTTTCCCCTGCAACGTGCGCCCCCAGTACAAGTATGCAGTCCGCATCAAGACCTGCCGCTTCCTCCGCGGTGATGATCCTGTCCCTTACCGAAGCCTTTACATATTCATTTATTCCGAATAATGCGGCTAAACCAATACACCCTGTGAGTAAGATAAAAATCAATACTTTTTTGATCCCCAATTTCTTTCGTAAACCCATAGCCAGGTATTCTCCTGTTATTATGCGACGATGTAAAATTTATATTATAAACTGATAATTTATAATTGATATTCAAAACCGTTATTTACATGCTGAAAACAGTTAACTGCCCGATATTTCCGTTCGATATATTCACATGATCCGACCGAAATTTCTATATGATATTTTACCGGTATGCCTCCCGCATTTTCGTTAAATACACTGCAGTCATTTGTTTAAAATGTACTACGCAACATTTTAGACATGCTCCGGCTGCCAAATGTTCCTTTTCCTGTACGCTCCAATCTGCGAAACATGCCGGGTTAATCCGCAGAATACCTGCGGACAGCAAAAAAGGCCTTGTAGGTTGCAAAGGCCTTGTAATTTGCCGAATTTGTGATGCCATCACGAATTGGCTATTTCTCAGTTATCTTCATGCAAATCCTGTATTTTGTGTTTTTCAGCAGAACGTTCCCGATTGCGGCCAGCATGGGCCCTAACTCTTCACCCGTCAGTTCCTTTTCTATTGAGACGAGGAAATCATTTTGGCCGGGCCATTCCGCCTGCGCGTCTGTGTCAGCCCCTTCCCTGGTCTGTCGTGCCGGGGCCGTTTCTGCGACCTGAACATTCTCTCCGGTATTTGCTTCGAACAGTTCATTCGCAGCATCTCCGCAAACGATTTGCTCATTCCTGGCTGCCTGATCCCCGGTTACTTTATTAGCAATCTCTTCTTTACTTTTCATCCTGTTCTTTCTCTTCCTCGGCTTTTTATCCGTATCTTCCTTGACGTACCTTGATATCATACTGTAAATATTTGGCGGATTCACGCCCAGCTTTTCCGCTATCTTCTTCTGAGACGAACAGGTAGCCATCAGTTCCTTCAGCGCTTCGATTTTCTGGTCTCTTGGCAGGCTTTTGAGTTCAGCATATGTTATACTTTCATACATACGTTTTCACATCCTTGTACAATTAATATTGTATTAAATCAGTGACCGAAGCCACTGTTCGA
>DAOSCC010000237.1:0-3432 GCA_035361135.1 Clostridiales bacterium
GCAGACGCGTACGTTTGAGGGGCGTATGGGCAACCGTATGGGTTCAAGTCCCATCGACCGCACCAAAAGTAAAACCCACCTGGATTACCAGGTGGGTTTTTTCAATTACGATGACATTCCTCTACCCCGGAGCACTGTTCCTGGCAGAGGGGCAACTCCTCACAACTACGCGGACATTACTCTACTGTATGGCATTGCTTCCTTGCGAGGAGTGTCCCCGCACAATTACGGGGACATTCCTCTGCCACAGGGCATTGCTTCCTTGCAGAGGAGTGTCCCCGCACCTATATATTCTTCAAAAAATCCAGCTTGGTAAAATCACGCTCCAGGCGCTCGCGCAGATATCGCCTGGTTATCCTTGAAATCTCGTCCAGGACCTCCCCGGACAATCCAAAACTGAACAGTTCTTTCATCGGTGCGTAAACGATATGCTGTATCGCCCTTGACGCTCCGACGGACAGCGGTACAGCGGATCCGTCATGTTCGGCGCAGCCGGGCCTGTCGCACAAAAATCCGCAATCCCGGAAACTGAAAGAATAGCTTTTCTCAGGAGCGTCGCCGCAGACCATGCAAGCCTGTACATGGGGCGCAAACCCGGAGATCGATACAGCTCTCAGTTCAAAAATACTTGTGATCAGGTCAGGTTCTTTTGAAGTTTTGGCAAGCATATGCAGTGAATTGAGAAAGAGTTTCAGCAGTTTCGGCGAAGGCTGGTTTTCCTGTATCATTTCCAGTACTATATCCGTGAAGTGCGCCGCATATGTAAGCTTAATTACATCGTTCCGTATCTCATAGAATGGTTCTATCACTTCACAGCTGTTTACGCTGTATATATCCCTGCCTTTGAACAGAACGAAATCACCATAACAGAATACCTGAGAACCGGCAGAAAGCCTGGACCTGGGCCGCCTTCCGCCTTTCACAAGGGCTGAGATGCGGCCCTGTCCCCTTGTCAGTATAGTTATTATCTTATCGGCTTCTCCCGTACTGACCTCTTTTACGACTATCCCCTCAGTTTTAAGAAAACTCATTTCCATATGAACTGGGCAGCTAACCGGGTTGGCCTACGCCTCGCTCGTACTTGTCGCGGCTTCGGCTTCAGCCAGTCTCCTCTGTTCCGCTGCCCTTTCCCTTTCCTTCTCTTTTATTTCACGGTAGAAAATATAAGACTCCAGGATCCCTTTACTTACGAAAGTATTCCAGGCAAAATCCTTCAGCATTGCAATCCCCCTCTGTCCTTATCGTTGGTATCTTTAGATATCTTTGACCGGAACTGCATCCGCCTGTAGTGTCAGCGTTTCAAAAACAGTTCCTCTTTATATCATTCTCCAAAAAAGGGGTTGTATACTTGCAATATTTACAGTGCCGTAAAGCCGCATGCTTCATTGATAGCCCAGCGTTCTGAGCATGCTGCTGCTGTTGCGCCAGTCAGGCTTCACTTTCACCCACAGCTTCAGGAACACTTTTGCGCCAAGCAGGTTTTCCATCTCGACCCTTGCAAGGGTCCCGATCTTCTTCAGCATCGCTCCCTGCTTCCCTATTATGATGCCTTTATGCGACTCCCGCTCGCAGTATATGTTCGCCTCTATATCGATAATGCCCTTTCCCTCCCGTTCCCTGAAAGAAACGATCTCAACGCTGGTACCGTGCGGGACCTCGTCCGACACAAGCTCAAGTATTTTCTCCCTTATGAGTTCGGCCGCAAGCGTCCTTTCCGGCTGGTCTGTGATCACATCGTCCGGGAAGTACTTCGGGCCTTCAGGCAGCAGCTTTTTGATCTCATCTATTATAATGTCCGTTCCCTCGCCGCTTGCCGCAGAAATCGGGATAACCGCACTGAAGTCCATCAGCTGCGAAAAGTTCCTGATCGTCTCCAGCAGTTCTTCTTTCTTCACCAGATCTATCTTGTTTATTATTAGGATCACCGGAGTTTTCACCGTTTTGAGCTGCTCAGCTATATGCAGATCCCCCGCGCCCGGTATCTTGTCCGTAGCTTCCGCCAGGAAAAGTATCAGGTCCACTTCGTTGAGCGTGCTTTCGGCAAGCTTGACCATGTACTCGCCCAGCTTGGTTTTGGGTTTGTGTATGCCAGGCGTGTCTATGACGATTATCTGGCTGTCACTAGTGTTTATTATGGCTTTTATGGTATTGCGTGTCGTTTGCGGTTTGCTCGAAATTATCGACAGTTTCTCGCCTATGAGCCTGTTCGTAAGCGTCGACTTGCCGACATTAGGCCGTCCTATAATCGAAACGAATCCGGATTTAAACATACCATACCTCCTTGCTAAAAGTCTGACTGTCTATGAAAAAATCTGGAATAAAAGCAATGTTACAAGGAAACCGATCACTGCTCCTGCCATCAGTTCCAGTATATTATGTATTTTACCCTCAAGCCGGCTCTGTACAACAAGCAATGCGACTATTATGAATAAAATCGTTATTCCCGCATTGTTCGAATAAAGCGCGACCGCCGTCGCGGCTGAAAAGGCTATTGCTGAGTGCCCGCTTGGCATTCCGCCGCTGAACGGCGTTCCTCTTTTGAATACAAGTTTGAGCACCAGCACTGCTGCCATCGTAAGGACAAGGGCAATAACGGTAAGATGCATCGGCGCCTGTTTTATCCTTGAGATACCGGATTCGAGGCTTGTGCTTACCCTGTCGAAAAATATGAAATATGCCACGACAAGCGACAGCAGCGCGGATACAAGGACTGCGCCTGCCGCCGTATCCTTGACCGTCTTCGCCCTGGGATGATAAATCCCTATCAGCGTATCGATCAGCACTTCTATTGCCGTGTTGAAAAGTTCACATATAATGACAAGGGCGATCGTCATGCAGACGATTATGAACTCTATCCTCGTCAGGTCATAAAAAAGAGACAGACCCAGCACCAGTGCTGCAGCAATGATGTGGATCTTCATATTGCGCTCGCTTTTGACCGCTGAAAAAATGCCGTTTATAGCATTGTTGAAGCTGTCTATCAGGCTTTTGTTTTTCATGCTCTCCTTAACCCCAGTTTGCTCAGGACAGCCTCCTGTTTTTCCATCATTTCCTTCTCATCCTGTTCCTCTTCATGGTCATATCCCAGCAGATGGTACATGCCATGGGCGGCAAGAAAGGCCAGTTCCCTTTCGAAGGAATGCCCGTACTGATCCGACTGCCTTAATGCCGTTTCAGTTGAAATCACGATGTCCCCGATCACCAGGAGACCTTCGTCCGGATCTGAATCCCTGCCGAAATCGGTTATTTTTCCCTTTGATATGTTTGCTATGGGAAACGACAGGACGTCGGTAGGCGCATCTATGTTCCTGAACTGGGCATTTATCTCCTTTATCGCCGCATCGTCCGTCAGAAGTATGTTCACTTCACAGGCGACCGCGATGTTTTCCTGCTCCAGGCAGGCCAGCGCAGTATTTTTGAGTATAGTTCCAT
>DAOSCC010000238.1:0-3374 GCA_035361135.1 Clostridiales bacterium
GTGAATTATAAAGCGATACAGCAGATACCGCAGTATAACATAATAAAATACCAGGAATATTGGATCACGTATCCAGATGGCTGAACAGGAGGATAACCAGGAAAATAAGAGGTATCAGCAGGGCGATCAGTATGATCGCTTTTTTGTTGCGCGCAGTTTTGAGCGATGCCAGTAGCTGCTTTATGTGGATGTTTTTTTTCTTTTTGTTTATGTAAATGACCGTTATCTTTCTCATGGTAAATTATATTCATGTTTTTTCATATTATTTCTCTGATAACGGGTATCCCTGAGCCAACAGACTTCCGGTTTCATGGCCGGTATCCGCCAGGATCCCGTATTTCCGCCGTGCGATACCCTGTTTCTGCCTAATGACTGAATTTGGTTAACATAATTTGCTTATTGATTTACAGCCATGCATACTGTATCTTAATAAACAGGTTTGATCTGCTGCAGGCAGGCTGAGTCCGGGATCTGAAGGACACAGATCCCTGCATTTGCAGAACGGATTAAAGACATGTCGTGGTCAGGAGAGGTCAGGGGGTCGTTATACTGTGTACATAAAATTTCTCAGGACCGGTATTGCAGCATTACTTGCTCTTGCTGCATTATTTGCCGGCGGTTTCCGGTATTCCGTTCAGGCAGGAAGCCTGCAGCAGGCTTTTCCGGCCGGGAGCGAGCAGGCAAAGCATTTCAATATGACATATATTTATTTTGGGGATCCGGCTGCATATGCAGGTCACGTAGACAATGCCCAGGGATCGCTGGATCACGTCTCGCCAAGTTACTTCGACCTCAATGGGGACGGAACGCTTAAGCTCACAAAGTCCATGGACAGGAACTTCATCGATTCCATGCATGAAAGAGGTATCATGGTGACGCCATTCCTGAGCAACCACTGGGACCGGGAAACGGGCATGAACGCGCTGGAAATGAGGGAGCTTCTTGCTGTACAGATAGCGGAAGCTGTTGAAGAATATGACCTGGACGGCGTCAATGTCGATATCGAGAACATGACTGAGGCTGAGCGGGGCAAATACACTGACTTCGTAAGGATCCTCAGGCGGATGTTGCCTTCGGACAAAATCATTTCCGTGGCTGTTGCCGCAAACCCGTTCGGGCTGACGGCCGGCTGGCATGCATCATATGATCTTGCCGCGCTTTCGCAGTATTGCGATTATCTCATGCTGATGGCATATGACCAGCATTATGAGGGATATATCAATTCTACAGGAGGAGCCGGACCGGTGGCAGGATATGGATTTGTGGAGGAGTCCATAAAGGCTGCACTGAAGGAGGTTCCTGCCGACAAGCTTGTGCTCGGCGTACCTTTCTACGGAAGGCTCTGGAAGCGCGGTGCGGCATATGGGGGTTACGGCATCAGCAACAACACTGTTGAGGAACTGGTCAGAAAATTCAGGGGCAGTGTCGTTTTCGATGAAAAGCAGGGTTCGCCCAGGGCTGTCATAACCATAAAGCCTTCTGACAGAAAGCCTGTCATATTCGGTGTCAGGCTTGAAGCAGGAACATATGATATCTGGTATGAAAACGAAGCGTCCATCAAACGCAAACTTGAGCTTGTGAATAAATACGATCTCAAAGGAACAGGGAGCTGGAGCCTCGGACAGGAGACGAAAGAAACCTGGGACTACTATCATCTGTGGCTGGAAGGCATATATTTCAGCGATATCCAGCGGCACTGGGCAAAAGCTTCGATAGCTGCAGCCGTGCAAAACGGCTGGATGAACGGTGTATCCGCGGACAGGTTCGAGCCTGAATCCCAGATGACGAGGTCACAGGCCGCCGCCCTGCTCGTGAGGGTACTTGGAATCGATACTTCAGCGTCAGCTGCGGATGCCCCGATGTTCATTGATACTGCAGGGCACTGGGCACAGAAAGAGATCGACGCGGCTGCAGGGGCCGGGATACTCGTTGGTGTCGGAGGCGGCAGGTTCGAGCCGGATAAGCCCATTACCCGTGAGCAGTTGGCTGTGCTGCTGGACAGGCTGCTGGGCAGTGACGCCGGTGGATATTCCTCTTCTGTGAAATTCAGTGATATAGACCCGTCGCAGGTATGGTCATATGAGGCGATATGCAGAATGGCTGCAAAAGGCTTCATCAAAGGCTTCAACGACGGCACATTCAGACCGCGCGATAATGTCAGCCGGGGCCAGATGGCGGCGATTATCGAAAGGATCGCACCATATCTCATTAAATAACGGGCCGCCGGTTGTTTCCAAGGCGCCGCCTATTTCATGAAAAGTCATGTATTATATCAAATCATGGACAGTCCACGCTGTTACAGGTGTATGGACTGTTCCGTATTTCAGTTCGATCGGAAATCAAATCTGTATTTAAGTAACCTGTGATTCACCAGTACCTGATCTTACCCTGAAAACTGCCGGACGACCTGCATGTACCGGCCATGAAGAGCCCGGAACGGCCTTGAATTATCAGGCATCCCAAGTAAATTTAACAAGCAGGAAATTTTGAAGTCCAGGCATGGAGCAGGTTATCTGTATTCTATGTGTATTTTGTATACAATTGTTAAAAATTTAATTATGCTGGCGCACGTGTCCTATAAATGATAGAATAGGTAGGGCGAACGAGATAGTACATGTCATTGACGTGAACTTCTTTTTTGACAACTCATTTCAGTCGTTGACATCCGGGGCGCTAAACGAGTCAGCACCATTGTTTTGTGAGGTGATTTTTTTTGTTCAAAACCATAACTGTTATGAAATTCAGGGGCGGCATAGACCCCGGAAATCACAAGGATACTGCTGAACTTGAAACGGTGAGAATGCCGCTGCCTCCCAGGGTTATCATTCCGATGCTGCAGCATGTCGGTGCGCCATGTGTCCCGCTGGTAAGAAAAGGTGACAGGGTATTTGTAGGCCAGAAGATAGGAGATTCGGACAGGCCTATATCTGCTCCCGTCCATTCCAGTGTGTCCGGGACAGTGACCGATGTAAGGCCGATCGTGTACTCAAATGGCATGGAAGTCATGGCAGTCGAGATAAAGCCGGACGGGCTGCAGGAACTGCATGAGAGTGTGGCCCCGCCTGACTGTACCGACAGGGAAAGCATGCTGAAAGCGATAAGGGAGTCCGGCATCGTCGGCCTCGGCGGCGCAGGTTTCCCGACAAGCGTCAAGCTTTCGCCGCCTCCCGGAAAAACCATTGATACACTTATAATCAACGGCGCAGAATGCGAGCCGTTCATAACATCAGATTACAGAGAGATGATGGAAAATCCGCAATATATCATAGAAGGCACGAAGAAGGTAATGGAGATCACCAGTGCAGGGAAAGCATATATAGGCGTCGAAGACAACAAGCAGGATGCCATAGACCTGCTATCCTCCATGGTGACAG
>DAOSCC010000239.1:0-3315 GCA_035361135.1 Clostridiales bacterium
CTTGATCTTCTCTACGACCGATCGCCTGACCGCCAGCCTCGGAGGGATGCCTTTTCTTTGATATCCCAACTTTCTGTAACCTTTGACTGTCTCGAACTGGGAGAGTTTCTTCCTGTCCAGATCCGGCAGGTTCAGGTCATCGAACAGATAACCCACAAGCTCTTCAATAGTGATCTCTGTTTCGTATATATCCTCGCCTTCGATATTGCCGGCGCCTCCGTAACCGTAGATGTTCCCGTCGGAATCATCACCGACCACGTCGCCGCGTCTTTCATCTCCATCGCCTGTTGCAGCGCCCTTCCTGTTGCTACCGAAAATAAAACTGTACTCCTTTATACCTTTCACAGGCACTTTTATTTTTTTGTTGCCGCTCTGGCCGATAATGCTTTCTTCCGATATTATATTGCCAAGATTCCTTTTGATCGATTCCTCCACCAACTCTTTATGCCTGCGCCTGTCTTCGGCAGACCTCTCTCTCCCGCAGGGGTCATATTCTCTGAAAATCGCCATATTTTCGTCCTCTTATGATCAGATGGTTTGGAGCCTTCACGGTTTCAGTCTTTCCAGAGGTTATTTGCACTGTACTTGAGCACGACGTTGCAGCAGTGGTCGCAATACCCGTTGCGTTTCATTTCCGCAACCATCGTGTTGTACTTCCTGTTCTGTTCCTCGTCTCTCACTTTTGCCTTCGTAATGATCCTGCTGAGTTCCTTCACAGATGCCGTGAGCTTTTTCTCGATGGCCTCCTTAAGAGGTTCGTAACTGCAGTAGTCCAGCTTTCCGCCATTTCTCATCACAAAAAACATGTATGCGGTAACATCCGCCCTGAAGCCCTTTGCAGACGCTTCCGTTATCCCTATCTGCTCCTCGATGGACCTCATGAACTTTTCATCGGGTTCAAGCTCTTCGCCCGTATTTGGATCCTTTATCCTGGTTCTGTTCACATACGCTTCCGCATGGTCGAGGTAATTGTTGAAAAGGCTTTCCGCCTGTTCTCTGTAACCGTAAATGAAAGCCTTGGTTATCTCTTTTTCAAGGATTTTGTTGTACTCCTTCTTCACTGAATCCTGTATGAACCTTATATATTTATTTTTCTCCTCTTCACTGATCGACAGTTCCTTTACCGACCTGATCAGCATTTCCATGACTGAAATGGGGTTTATGCAGTCGTATTCGGATTCCGACAATGCCATGTCCAGCGCCTTCATTATGAATCTCGTGGAAATGCCGGTCATTCCTTCACGAGGCGCCTCTTCCCTGAGTTCCGCTATGTCGATTTTGCGGGTCATGCCCTTTTCAACGATCTCTTCGCCGTTATATATCTTGAGCTTCGTCATAAGATCCACTTTCGACGACGGAGCAAGACGTGTCAGTATGGCAAACATCGAGGCTACCTCGATTGTATGGGGCGCTATGTGGGCCCTGAACCTGCTTTTTCTCAGGATCTTCTCATATATTTTGATCTCTTCGTTCAACTCGAGGCAGTACGGGATTTCTATCTTCACTATCCTGTCAAGGATCGCTTCATTGGTATGATCTGATTTGAACTTGTTCCATTCAGCCTCGTTCGAGTGGGCAAGGATGACGCCGTCGAAATAGATCATTGGGCCTTTCCCGGGCGAGGGTATATATTTTTCCTGGGTTGCCGTTATCATCGCATGCAGATACTCTGTCTCGTTTTTGAACACCTCTATAAACTCGACAACTCCTCTGTTGCCGACGTTGAACGCTCCGTTCAGGGACAGTACCCTTGGATCGTCCTCCGGATACAGGTCGATTTTCGAAATGTCGACACTTCCGATCAGCACGCTCGTATCCTGGTTGTTCGGATCAACGGGCGGCACTACGCCGATCCCTCTCCTTGCACTGACCGAAAATCCTGTCTTGATTACTGGGAATTCCTCGTATCTCCCGCCGTATTCATTTTTGAGCCTGTATCGGCAAACAGGGCACAGATCGCCTTCTATCTTCACATTGAGGATCTCTTCGAATCTGCTCCTTAGTTTATAAGGCACAAGGTGAAGGGGTTCTTCCTGCATCGGGCATCCTTTCAGCGCATATATCTCCTGGCTCGCTTCAAGGGCCCGTTTTATCTCTTCCATGATAGAGGATTTCCCGGACCCGACCGGTCCGACGAGATATAAAACCTGCCTCGATTCCTCGCCGGCCATGGCCGCTGAATGGAAATACCTCACTATCTTCATTATGGTTTTGTCGATGCCGTAGAAGTTCTCAAAAAACTTGTATTTCTTTATTATATCGTTGCCGTAGATCCTTCTCAGCCTCGGGTCTTCATCTGTCTTAACCACTTCGAAGCCTGCTTTTGAAATCAGGTTGTAGATCCTTTGGTGTGCAAGCATAGCAACTTCCGGATTCTCCCTGACTATCTCCACATAATCAAGGAACGTCCCCTCAAAACGGTCCATGATCCTCTCCTGTCGGTCCTTCTCTATTATTTCGGAAATGTCGCCGTTGAACATCTCGCCTGCCTCCTTCTCCTGCAAAACCCCTGAACCGGTACCCACGGATCCAACCCTGGTCTGCCTCCGTCAGCAGCCACATTTAAATTATATTAGCGCTCGGCAGCTAAAATACCACGGACTGCCATGGGGACAGTTCTTCAGAAGCCTGCTTGGGGACAGTCCTGCAGAAGTTAAGCATGGGGACAGTTCTGCAAATCAAATTAATTTGGGGACAGTTCTTCAGAAGTGCTCATCATATGAAAGTCAGGCTTTTACTGATAAGCAAGGTCCAAATGAATACAAGGATTTAATTCAGGTTCGTTAATAAGGTATACCTTATACACAAACCTGATATATTCAGCAAAGATCTATGAAGCCGAGTTATTCCCGGACATAAGTAGTATTCGCATAAACTTGAGAACTGTCCCCAACGACCCGACGACAAAACTTGAGAACTGTCCCCAGCCGGCTCTTCCACTGAAAAGTGCAGAACTGTCCCTGCCGCCAACTAATGAAGAACTGTCCCCAACTCCGCCGGCGCATCAAAAAAGCTGCCGTCGGCAGAAATGACGGCAGCTTGCGGATTTACAGCGGTATAATGCTATTTTACTTTCGGCAGCCGGGCTATGCTCTTTTCGACATTTTCCCTTGAATATTCTACGTCTTTCATATTGCCGCTGAAGTATAAGTCGTATGATGACTTATCGAAATATCCATGGCCGCTCAGGTTGAACAGTATCACCTTTTCCTCGCCGGCTTCCTTTGCTTTGACAGCTTCATCAATAGCTGCGCGGATAGCGTGTGAGGATTCGGGAGCAGGGACGATACCCTCTGATCTTGCAAACATGACGGC
>DAOSCC010000240.1:0-3310 GCA_035361135.1 Clostridiales bacterium
GTCTTTTCCATATCCTCAAAGCCGTGGATCTCTGTCAGAGGTTCCAGTCCGAGCATCAGTGCGTCTTCCGCCAGCCTCGCCAATGTGTCCTTCTCCAGCATCGACGCTATCAGCAGGACGGCAGACGCACCCATTTCAACGCTTTCTTCCAGTTGTCTGCGGCATTTTATGAAATCCTTCCTGAGCACCGGCGCTTTTGCCGACCGTGCGATCCGCTCCAGGAGCTTTGCCGACCCTCCGTAATGCTCGCTTTCCGTGACCACGGATATAACAGGCGCTCCTGCCTCAACAAGTTCTGCGGCCAGATCTGGGGCATCGTCTTCCGGGATGAGGTCTCCCTCTGCAGGCGACTTGCATTTGATATCAGGTATCACTGCTATTCCGTTTTCTTTAGATCTCTTCATTAATATATTTGTAAATGTACCGTACGGAAAGGCTCTGTCAGGAATATAAACGCCTGTACTCATGTGAAGCCTCCACAAGCCTTTTCAGTTTTTTCTGCGCCTCTCCGCTGTCTATCAGTTCGCCTGCAAGCCCGATGCCTTCCCTGAAACTGCCCGCCCTGCCGCCGACCATCAGTGCTCCAGCGGCATTCAGAACGACTGCGGTCCTTCTCGGTCCTTTATCTCTTCCCGAAAAAACATCATCGATCATGGCAGCATTCTCCTGGGGGGTCCCGGTCGCGATATCTTCAAGGCTGCAGCGCTCAAGGCTGAAATCTTCCGGCTCGATCTCATATGTAGTGATGCTGCCGTTATCCAGTTCATTTATCCTCGTTTTCCCCAAAAGAGAAATCTCGTCAAGACCGTCAAGCCCGTGAACGAAAAGGGCTCTTTTATATCCGATGGAAGCTGCGACATGCGTGACCGTATCCAGCAGTTCGGGTTTGTAGACACCCAGTAAGTGCCTGGAAGCTTTGGACGGATTGATAAGCGGACCTATCACTGTATAGAAGATAGTCTTTATACCAAGATCCTTTTCAGGGGGAAGGACCTTGCACATGACCGGATGGAACAGAGGTGCATACAGAAATGCGATGCCCACGTCTTCAATAAGCTTTTCGACTCCTCTCGGGCTTTGGTTGAATTCAACGCCGAGTGCTTCCAGTACATCGGCGCTGCCGGAAAGGCTGGATATAGACCGGCTCCCGTGCTTTGCCACCGGGATGCCGGCAGCGGCCGCAACGAAAGCGACTGCTGTGGAAATGTTGAAAGTACTGAGTCCGCCGCCGGTGCCGCAGGTATCCATCAGTTCCTCGTCCACGTCAGGATCGATCCGGATGCAGTTATCCCTCATCGCCGCGGCTATGGCAGTTATCTCCGCCAGGGACGGCCCTTTCATCAACAGCGCCACCTGGAAGCCGGCGATCTGCGTATCGCTGAGTTCGTCGTTTCTTATAGCCTCGATCAGACCATAGATCTCTTCCGTTGTCAGATCTTCCTTTGCTGTCAGTCTTGCGAGTACATCTTTGATCAGACTCTTACCCATTCTCATCTCTCCTCTTCTCATCATTTCTCTGATATATTTTCGATTTATTACAGCTGTTTACAGCCTGTAATCTCATGGTAGTCATATGGCTCCGTGATAATACCTGTGTAAGCCTGATACACTTTCAAAACGGCCGATATGTCTCAATATCTGATTCATTTTCGTATCCGATGTGTTTTCGGCTTATAACGGGGCAAGCGGCCGCCTGGTGCCGGCAGTGCTGAAAAGCTCTGCACTCAACCGCATATGGCCGCTTTCATCTTTCTGACATATTCCGCAACATGCTCGACACACTTATCGCCGTATTCTTCCACTATTTTTACCACTGCGCTTCCCACGATGATGCCGTCACCGTAACAGGAAAGTTCTGCAGCCTGTTCCGGCGTCGATATGCCAAATCCGATGGCGCATGGGATATCTTTCACATTTTTGACGGCTTTTATCATCCCGCTTACTTCATGTCCTATTTTCTCCCTCATGCCGGTCACACCCAGTGAAGATACGCAGTATACAAAGCCTTCCGCTTCGGCTGCTATCATCCTGATGCGTTCACCGGATGTCGGCGCTATCATCGGAATGAGTGTTATGCCATGTTTCCTGCAATACGGCAGCAGTTCGTCCCTCTCTTCGAAAGGGACATCCGGGATGATCACCGCATCGATACCCGATCTGCTGCAGTTTATCATGAACCTTTCCGTGCCATATGTCGCCACGGGATTGACGTATGTCATCAATGCAACTGGTACATCGCAGCTATTCCTGAGCCTCTGCATCATCGTAAAAACGTCGTCCACGGTAACGCCGCCGGCAAGCGCCCGCTCGTCGGCAGCCTGTATCACAGGCCCCTCGGCCACAGGATCCGAAAACGGTATGCCCAGCTCTATCAGGTCTGCGCCCGCCTCATACATACTGTAAATCAATTGCTCCGTGACAGTTATCGAAGGATCTCCGGCAGTTATGAAAGGAATGAACGCCTTTCCACGTGAAAAAACCCTGTCAAGCCTGCTCATTTATCTGCACCCCCCTGTACCGTGCTATGGAAGCCACATCCTTGTCTCCCCTTCCGGAAAGACATATAACGATTATCCTGTCCCTTGCCATTTCCGGGGCTATTTTCTTCGCATATGCCACTGCATGAGCACTCTCGATGGCAGGGATGATTCCTTCCGTACGGGACAGATATTCAAACGCATCTACCGCTTCATCATCAGTCACCGGAACATACTCTGCCCTGCCCCTGTCCCGGAGTCCGGCGTGTTCCGGGCCGACGCCCGGATAATCCAGTCCTGCCGAAATCGAGTAGACAGGCGCTATCTGGCCGTATTCATCCTGGCAGAAGTATGATTTCATACCATGGAATATTCCGACACTGCCCAGGGTCATGGTGGCCGCCGTCTTGTCCGTATCGATCCCGCGGCCTGCTGCTTCACAGCCGATCAGGCGTACCCCTCCATCGTCTATGAAATCGTGGAAAATGCCTATTGCGTTGCTGCCCCCGCCAACACAGGCCAATACCACATCAGGCAGCCTGCCTTCTTTTTCTGCAAGTTGCTGTTTCACTTCCTGCCCTATTACTTTCTGGAAATCCCTCACCATCGTTGGGAACGGATGAGGGCCGACAGCCGATCCAAGCACATAGTGGGTATCGCTTATCCGCCTTGTCCATTCGCGCATGGCCTCATTAACTGCATCCTTCAGCGTCTGTGTCCCGGTGGTCACCGCGTGGACCTTCGCTCCCAGCAGTTCCATCCTGTAAACGTTCAGAGCCTGCCTCTCAGTATCTTCTTTCCCCATATGTATCTCACATTCCATGCCCATCAGG
>DAOSCC010000241.1:0-3287 GCA_035361135.1 Clostridiales bacterium
GCCGGTCCGGAGTGCCCGAAGGGTAACGCCCCTCAGCATGAAAACCATCCCCGCTTCTCGGGAACCGTCCCCGTGTCTGCATGTCAGCAGGTTTTGCTGTCATGCCTATCCCTGGAACCTTATTTCTATAAGCCGTTCAAACGTCAGATCGTCATTGCTGCCGGCAAGGGCATCCATTATTTCGCTTTCAGTGAACGTGCCAACGATCCTTAACGAATCATCAAGTACATAAACGATATGGAACCTGTCAAAATCCATACTTTTCAGAATGTCGCCGAGTCTGGTGCTTTTCAGTACAACCAGGTCTCTTGCGGGATAAAAACCTTTCTTAAGGAGTCTGGATTTCCTGAATAATATCTGCCTTATATTCATTAAAGCGTTCTCCACCTTCCCTGTCATCGTAGTCAGTAACAAGTACAGCCCGATTATGATCAGGCTCGCATTGTATGACGAAGCATACAGCTGGTACCCACCGGCAAGCATAACAATTATCGAAACAATGCCTGCAAGCACACGCATGACCCTGCCGGCGGCCAGCATCCCGATATTGCCGGCCAAAAACACAAGCATAAGCCTGCCGCCGTCCAGGGGCAGTGACGGCAGCAGGTTTATGAATGCAAGAAACAGGTTGGAAGCGGACAGCAGCCTGAGAAAGCCCTGGTCGCCGGGAACCAGATGCTCGGTCAGCAACGCAGCGGCAAAGAACAAAAGGTTGAAAGCAGGTCCGGCAAGGCAGATAAGAAACCTTTCCGTTTTACTGCACCCGTCGTCCGGGATCACAGCCGAAAAACCAAGTATCGTCACGCTTACAATACCGGCCTTAACACCGCAGATCCTTGCCGCCAGTATATGGCTGAGTTCGTGGAGCAGCATTGAAAAAAACGCAGCCGCGTATTCCGCTGTAAGGCCCGCTATCAGCATGAAGACAGGCATTATTGCCGCAGTTATGTTTACTTTGATCTCAGTTTCTCCAATAACCAGTCTCACCTGTAGTCAATGCTTATGTAATCAAGCGGATCTGCTGGTACGCCGTCCTGCCAGACCTCAAAATGGACATGGCTCCCGCCTGCCGTACGTTCCCCGCCTGCGACAGCGATTACATCCCCTTTTCCCACGTATTCGCCAATACCGGCAATAATGTCCGAACAATTTGCATATACCGTTACAAGGCTGTCGCTGTGTCTTATCTTTATAAACTTCCCGTATCCCGGAGAAGAACCTGCATCTTCAACGCGTCCGTCAAGCACGGCTTTTATGCCGCTCATTTTCCCGACTGCGATATCGACGCCGTTGTGCATTTTCAACATGCCTGCCGCCCCTTTTGTTTCGCCGAATGGCGTTACGACCTTTCCTTCCACGGGAACAGCCATGTTGAAGTCCCCGCGTTTCTTTCCGAAGTCCCCATACTTATCGGCATCTGACACAACATTTTTTTGGCCGGGTGATGTGTCTTTTGCCGAGTCATCGCTATTATCCGGCGGATCATGGGTATTTTCCGCTGAATCATCAATTTCGCTGCTAGCTGCAAGTACCCTGGTTTCAGACTCATTTTGCTGCGGTGCATCTGTGCTGTCGGCGGTTTCCTTGCCGTCAAACCCCTCATGTCCGTCAGGTACAGTTTCGCCGTCGTGATCAATGTCGCCGGTCAAATCGCTGTCGCCGCCTGACTGAGTCCAATTATTACCGGACTGCGTCATTTCATCATATATACCGGAAGTTGCATCCATTGTATCAGGCAGTGCCATTTCTGCTGACAGAGTGGCTGTATTATCCGAACTGTCTGCCAGGGAACCGTCTGTCGAAGCAATCGCAGGATTATCCCGGATATCGCCGCCGTTTCCTCTTTTATCATTTTCTGTATCTCCATCGATACTGCCATTATTGCCGGTTCTGTCTCCATCCCTGTTAATACTGCTCCTGATATCCGAAGCAAGCGTTTGCGCATATGTGTAGATGCTTTTCAGTTCCATGTCATGCTGCAGCACATACCGGACTTTTTCTGTTATATACCCGGCAACGCCGATGTTGAGGACCCTGGCCAGGACGGCAACAAACAGCAGTATCGAGCAGACAAGTGCCTGGAATGCAATGACCCTGCCCAGCCTGCTCTGCCCGAACCTTCGCAGCCTGCCTTGCCTGGAATATCTTCTGAGCCTTCTGTGCGGATATATGCGCCGCGGCGTGTATCCCCTGCCGGTCATACAGCTTTCCATATCGTTTCATCTCCGGTATTGTTGTTATACAGCCCTGGTAAATTATATTGATTTAAACGGCCATTTATGTATACACAGTAGATTCGGATAAATGCATATACAGTGCTACATTGGCAAAACCAGTTGGTATTTTGGATTGTTAAACCTTGTGATAAAATATGCATATGATTGATCCGAGGTGTTTCTGCAATTTACATACACGGGAGGATATATGAAAAATATAATCACTGTTCAGCATACCCAGTCGATACATCATACAAATGGCATGATCGGTTCATGGACAGACTGGGATTTGACCGACCTTGGGATAGAACAGGCGAAACGGATAGGTGAACGGCTTTCATCTGAAATCTGGAACAAGCGATATGTCATGTATTCATCTGATTTGCTGCGGGCAAAACATACAGCTGAAATTATAGCAGGTTATCTTAACATTGAGCCGGTATTTACAGACCTGCTAAGGGAACGCAATTTGGGTGAAGCAGTCGGAAAATCAGTGGAATGGGCACATCGAAACACGATAGTCTGGGAAAGGACGATCGACGATAAGCCGTTCGAAGGGGCGGAATCCCGAAGAGAATTGTGGGAGCGTATTTCGGTTTTTTACAGGCATATGATGGAAAATACAGATGAGAACGTTATCATTGTTTCACATGGTGATACATTGAGCGTATTCAGCGCCATGTGGCTTGGACTGGATGTTGAAATGCTCAACAAATGCGATTTGCACGGCAAAGCCGGAGGCGTTTCGTTTATGCATGAAAACCCGGACGGAAAGCATATCATCACCCGACTGAGCGATTTATCATACATCCGCTGATATACATTTCAGTATGAACTACTGTGTTGCATTTATACAAGGATTGCACCAAAAACGCAGGCGCCTGCCGGCCGCCTGCGTCTTACGCATAAAAATATTCCTTTCTGTTGCGACAACACTCCTGGTTGTCGTCCCGTATACTATGTCCGTTTCGGTATGTTCATCTGACATGTTCACGCCACTGGAGGTCGCCTCTTTCGAGACCTTTGATCAGCATCTCGGCAGTGGCTATATTGGTGGCAAAAGGAACATTG
>DAOSCC010000242.1:0-3251 GCA_035361135.1 Clostridiales bacterium
TGCGTCCACTATGTTGACCCTGTTTTTGATGCCCCCGTTGGCAACCGTGGCGGTAAGGTCGGCGACCTGTACCGGCGTCGCAAGTATCTCGCCCTGTCCGATGGCGATATTCGCTATATCGGCCCTGCTGTGGTATGCATTTATATCAGGCAGATTCCCCGGTGATTCTGCTACACCCTGTTCCGATATCCCGGTCCTGGATCCAAGGCCGAATTTCTGCGCCGTCTCCACCAGCCTCCTGTAGCCGATCCTCTGGCCAAGCTCAATAAAATACGAGTTGCAGGACAGTGCGAACGCCCTCTCGAGGTCCAGGCTGCCGTGCCCTCCCTCATAGTAGGAATAGCATTTGAACGTTAGCCCGTTGATTTCGACTGCTCCGCTGCAGTAATAGTTGTCCGGATCGGTGAACTCATGACGTCCGAAAATCGCCGGGATATCGATGTGTTCGGGGAATGGCACCGGACTGTAGGAAAAACCGTCAAAAAACCTGTATATGTCAGTCAGGCTTCCGGCTTCGCCCGGGCTGGCTCTGTCACCTGCATCATTTTCTTCTGCAGCATCTCCGTTCATGATCTCTTCTTCATTTTCGAAAAATGCCGCCAGGTCTATGATTTTGAATACGGAGCCGAGGTTGTAGGCTGCTGTCGCTTTGTTGAACAGTTCCTTGCCGCTGCTGTCAAGGTACTTCTCCACGGCATTCTGGTCAAAATGCGGCCTGCTTGCCATGGCAAGTATGTCTCCTGTCACGACATCTTCCACGACGACAGCTCCTGACAGCCTGTTATTGTCCATAGCATCTTCTACTATCTTCTGTACATGATAATCCAGTGTCAGCCTTACATTCAGCCTGCTGTCGCTGCTCCAGTCCTTCAGCCTGTAACCGAACCCCTTTATCGGCTCCCTTACGGCATCCGTAACTGTTCCGATCTCGAAGGCCACATTATCTCTAAGTATGTCTTCATATGCCTTCTCGATGCCCGACATGCCCACCTGGTCGCTTTTGTTCAAATATCCTGTCACATGCCTTGCCAGTGAATCCTCTCCGTACCGTTCCAGCGAACAGATGACCGAGATCCAGTCCACATCCAGGTTCTTGAGCGCTTCTCCGGCACTTTCGTCGATTTTCAGCAGTAAAGGACTGCTCTTTGATGTCAGATCCTCAGGCATGCCGACACCCATCGCTCTGAAAACTTTTTCCTTCTCAGCCTCAGACTGCGGCATGAGGGATGTCTTTACCAGCGCCATGTATTTGATTTCCCTGTTTGTGAACGGGATATTGTTCCGGTCAAGTATGTTGCCCCTGATCCTCTCTATACCCATGCCGGACACTCTTTGCCTGAACGCGGCCTCCTCAAGCGACCTGTCAGGCATAAGCTGCAGCGTGGCTGTCCTTGCGGCAAGAAGCAGGAACAGGAGTGTAAAAATGCCGCCAAGTATGTAGATCCTCTTCACTGACAAGCAAATAACCCCTTTCAACGGTGATACCAAGATTCTTGCCGTCGCAAAGGGGTTATATTCATCATGACGTGTTGCGGTATTTTATATCAGTTTCAGCAAACACTCACAGCTTTTCGCCTCAGCATTGTAAACGGTTCAACGGGACGGTCCATGCGCATGTATACAGTCATCTGCGGATGTGGGGCGGCTTCTATGGTTTCTCCGTCAGCATTCCGCATTTCCGTAACTTTTTGCATATGGTATGGCCCCTTTGGAGGGACTACTTCAAGCTCGTCTCCCACTGCGAACCTGTTGCGCTGTTCGATGGTGGCTGTGGCCGTATTTTCGTCATAAGCCGTCACAAGACCGACAAAATCATACTCCCTTATATATGAGCTGGATCCGTATACCTGGCCGTCGCCGGTGGGTTTGCTGTAAAAGAAACCTGTCGTGTACTCCCTGTGGCTGGCCTTTGATATTTCTTCAAGCCATGCATTGTCGAAGGTGTATCCCTCAGGGTCTGAAATATACGCATCCAGTGCTTCCCTGTATGCTTTCACGACTGTAGCAACATAATAGGAGCTTTTCATCCTTCCCTCGATCTTGAGGCTCGAGATCCCGCTCTCCGCTATTTCAGGTATGTGCTCTATCAGGCACAGATCCTTTGAATTGAATATATATGTGCCCCTTTCGTTCTCATAGACAGGGAAGTATTGACCCGGCCGCTTTTCCTCGACCAGGCGGTAGTTCCATCTGCAGGGGTGTGCGCACTGCCCCCTGTTCGAGTCCCTGCTGGCCATATAGTTGCTCAGCAGGCAACGTCCGGAATAAGAGATGCACATCGCCCCGTGGACGAAAATCTCGAGTTCCAGGTCTTCCGGCACGTTTCTCCTTATCTCCCTGATCTCATCGATCGAGAGTTCCCTTGCCAGTATTATCCTTTTAACTCCATGCCTGTGCCAGAATGCAGCGCTCCTCCAGTTTGTGTTGTTCGCCTGCGTGCTGAGGTGCAGTTCCATGCCAGGCGCATACTGGCGCAACATGTCGTAAACACCGGGATCTGAGAATATGACCGCATCCGCTCCCATATCCCTAACCCTGGCAATGTACTCGGCCATACCATCAAAATCTTTATTATGGGGTATTATATTCATCGTGAGATAGACTTTCCTGCCATGGGCATGGGCAAAAGCGATCCCCTCTTCCAATTCGTCATCGGAGAAATTGCCCGCCGCCGCCCTGAGGCCGTACTCCTCCCCTCCAAGGTAAACGGCATCGGCTCCATATACGACGGCCATTTTCAGCTTTTCAAGGTTCCCGGCCGGAGCCAGCAGTTCAGGCCTTCTAATGGTTTTGCTCCTGTTCATCGGTCCATCTCCGTTTCCATGCGCTTGTAAGACAATGCCACTCCGTCCCCGACAGGCAGCACGCTCGTGTCCAGCGACGGATCATTGCGCAGCGTATCAATGTATGAGCGCATATTGTTCACTATCGTCCTGTGCTTTCTTGCCACAGGCCCTTCCCTGTCCACCAGGCCCATGTACAGAACATTGTCGGTTATGAGAAGGCCTCCGTTCCTGAGCATCCTCAGGCATTCCGGCAGAAATACGGGATATTGCCCCTTTGCCGCATCCATGAATATCATATCATATGTCTTATCCAGGCACGCGAGCACTTCCGAAGCCTCTCCCGCTATCACGGCTATAGTGTCTGCCAGCCCTGCCCTTTTGATGTACTCATGTGCTTTGGAAACCATGTCTTCATCGCGTTCGATGGTATCGATCCTGCCGCCGGGCGCAAGTATTCCCGCAAGC
>DAOSCC010000243.1:0-3250 GCA_035361135.1 Clostridiales bacterium
AAATAAAATGGAATAAGTCGAAACTGTTCCTCATTACCGCGTTGACCGCACAGTTGCTGATCCACATATTGTATTTGCGTGAAAGGAGAAAATGATAATGAGGAGGAAAAATATCATCAGCAGAGCAATAACTATCCTCCTTGTAATACTGCTGGCATTGTTACTTGCCGCATGCGGGATCAGTCAGAAGGATGAGGTTTCAGGCGGAGGTAGCCAGACAGGTTCCTATGGCGGCAGTGGTTCAGAAGGGGAAGCGGCCGGCGGGATCGGCAAAGCGTCCGGACCGGGCGGGTCAGGCGTGTCCGTCATCCCGGACAGCACAGATGGCGCAGGTCTGTACTATACGGATGTGCCCAAAAGTGCTGAAACCAACTTCACCATAATTTATAATGAATACACGGGCAGCCGGGCTCCCTGAAGGATACAGGGCTGACCTGGTACCGGTCCTTGAAGACAGCACGCTGAAGAAAAGCAACGTGCTGGACACTTATGAATCAGGGAAGCATTACAGCCTTGTGTTTGAGACCATGAGCGGCTACAAGGATGTCGTCGCATTCTATAAAGAAATAATGCAAAACGCCGAGTCCCGGGTGGTATCGGATTATGAGACATGCTGCGATATCACCGGCACTTTGGACGGCGTTACAGTACATATCGGCATAAACTTGATGCCTGAGGGTACTCTGTACCTGATAGAAATGGTTATTTGATCCGGAAGTTGCCGGGCACGTCACACACACATAAGACACGGGGACGGTATTTACGTATCCTGCAGGATCCGGAAATACCGTCCATGTGTCTGTGAAAGCCGTTCCCGTGCTTAAGGGAAAATTAAAAGGCAAAAGGCGCCAGTCACATGGATCATCACAGCATTCCCGCTGCCCAGAGGGCGCCCCTGCGGATCAGGTTCCTGTACATGGGGACCATGAAGGATGCCAGCTGATGCCCGGGCGACAGGTATACCACCCTGCCGAGGCCGTAATTGTGCGCCCATGCCGCAGGCCACTTTTTGCCTTCCGATTCATACTCCAGCAACAGGGTCGTTTCGAGCAGATTGTCGAGGTCGAACTGGTACGGCTCTTCCATTATATCGAAGCTTTCTATGCCCTCCAGGATCACGTGGCCTGAACCTGCCGGCATGTATGTAAGCACTTTCTGATCCGGATGCGACCTGAACCTGCCTCCTGCCAGATGCGCTGCCTCATATCGCGCTTCCACCACTATCCCGTTGTGTAAGGCGAGAAGGCCCCCGCCGTTGAGCACGTACGTCAGAAGCCCGGCGACCTGCTCATCGGTGAGCCTGTTTTCCGTATATGCAATACACAGGTCATACCTGCTGAGGCTGTCATACCTGAACCGGTCATAATCCTCTGTGAACTCGACGCCGAAATCGTTGAGGATCTCCGCGAGTTCTTTGTCAGGACCTTTCAGGGGATGCCATTCCACGTTTGAGTAATTGCCGATCATTATAGCCTGTTTGCCGCCCAATATGTATCTCTCCCTTCTCGTCAGAATTCCCACTTGTTGCCTTCATAATCGATGAATGCGGGCCTTTCGCCTTTATATCGCTCCGGGTTCCTGATGATCCCGATGAGCTTTTTTGCAGGGATATCAGGAGTCAGCGGCGCTTCGTCGCGATATTCGCCTGTCAGCCAGCTCTTCATCCACCCGGGATGGATCAGGATGACCTGCCCGCCATGCTCCTTAATGTTATTGTGCACTATTGCCGAATGCATATTCAGCGCAGCCTTGGAACCGCAGTATGCAAACCATCCCTTCCTGTAGCATGTGCTTATGCTGCCGGCCTCGGAGGATATGTTCATGATAAGCTTTTTTTCGCTGTTCATAATCAGCCGTATAAGGGCATTTGTCACCCTGGTGGCCCCGAGACAGTTCACATTGAAGACTCTGAGCATCTCGTCGAAATCCAGTTCGTCGAATATGGTGGGATCATAGTTGCCGGATATGGCGCTGTTGTTGACCAGCACATCGATCCTGTCCGTCCTCGAACTGATGAACTCCGCAGCAGCTTTGACGCTTGTATCGCTGGACACATCGAGATCCACGATATAAAGGCTGTCCGGATATTTTTCACTCAGTTTGTCAAGCAACTTCCAGTCCTTGTTGTAGCGCCCCGCGAACACGGTGTACCCGTCTTCAAGCAGGGCTTTTGCCAGTTCAAACCCCAGGCCTCTGTCGGCTCCTGTCACACATGAGTAAAGCTTCATACTGATCACCTCTTAGATATTATAACAGATACAGTGCCCGGCACGATACACAGACATTTACATATACCCGGTTTTACTGAATGCAGACGCAGACATTTACGGTCATCATATCCGGTTATTCCTGTGAAACCCATACATGATAACCGTCCCTGTGCTTGTCAGTGCCTGTCGTGCCTTTACCGGATTTCAGCGACTAAAATTCGTTATTGACACAATTGAACTTTTCATATAATATACAAAACATATAGGAAAAGACGGAATTAAAAAGGAGTAAAAAAATAATCGACGAACCAGAAGATGGGTATATAATATTGCCAAAGACTCCTTTTTACAAATATGAGATACAGGAGGTCAGTTATGGAAAAAAGGAAACTTGGATTTGACACGCTGCAGGTACATGCGGGGCAAAAGCCGGACCCTGTGACCGGTTCGAGAGCAGTGCCGATATACCAGACCACGTCCTATGTTTTCAGGAACACCGAGCATGGCGCCAATCTGTTCGCGCTTAAGGAGCCTGGCAACATCTACACGAGGATAATGAACCCGACCAATGATGTATTCGAACAGAGAATGGCCGCCCTGGAGGGCGGTGTGGCTGCATTGGCTGTATCTTCAGGTTCCGCCGCCATTACATATGCTGTTTTGAACATCGCCGGGACAGGAGATGAAATCGTGGCCGCAAGCACACTCTACGGCGGCACGTACAACCTGTTTTCGGTGACGCTGCCCAGGCTTGGGATCAAAACCGTATTCGTCGATCCCGACGATCCGGAGAATTTCAGGAGAGCAATAAATGAGAAGACAAAAGCGGTCTTCATAGAAACACTTGGGAACCCGGGCATCAACATACCTGACATCGAAGCGATCGCCGCGATCGCCCATGAGAACAGGATACCTCTGATCGTTGACAATACTTTCGGGACGCCGTATCTCATCCGACCGATCGAATTCGGAGCCGATGTGGTGGTACATTCGGCCACGAAATTCATAGGAGGCCACGGCACGACCCTGGGAGGCGTCAT
>DAOSCC010000244.1:0-3249 GCA_035361135.1 Clostridiales bacterium
AACTGGGTTTAGCCTCATAAACAATTTTTGGATTTATTTTTGCTCATTTATAGTTGACACAGCTAATACTTTCCATTATTATATATTTAGTATTACTAAATACTTAGAAATGGAGAGCTTGTACTTGTCAGAGATAAGCAAACAATTGAAAAAGGGCGTCATAGAAATACTGATACTAAGCCTTCTGAGCAGGGAAGAGATGTACGGGTACCAGCTGATACAGGAATTGGACACGAGAAGCAGCGGTGTTTTCAAAATGAAAGAGGGCACGCTTTACCCTGTCCTGTACAGGCTTGAGGACAACAGGTATATCGAAAGCTTCTGGGAACAGGGCCACGAAAGGCGGAGCGTCCCGAGAAAGTACTACAGGATAACGCCTACTGGACTGAAAGCGCTGGAAAACATGAAGCAGGAGCTTGATTGGCTCATCTCCGCGATCAAAACCATCTTGTACTGACACGCTGATGTTTTACTGACATTTTATATAAGCTTTATATGAATCTTTTATGAAAGAGGGTAATGACCGGATGAACAGAATAAACAACTATGTTAATGAAGTCCTTTCTTACATTGTTGCCGACAATAAAATGAAGAAACGCATAAGGGAAGATCTGACTTCACAGCTCAATGAAGCTGCCCGGACACAGGATATTGACAGTGTGATCAATGAAATGGGCGATCCGAAGGAAGTCGCCCGCGAATTCATGGATTCGATCTATGATGATAAAAGCGAACTTTTTGATGATCTGCTGTCAGATCGTTCAGATAATGCGATATATGTGAAGCGGGTATATGAATACAGGTCAAAAACTTCTGTTTTCGGGATACCGCTGGTCCACATCAAAATTAGCAGGTATGGCAGGCCTGCTTTAGCAAAAGGCATCATTGCGATCGGAACGACATCCCTGGGGATTGTTTCTATAGGCGCCATCCCGATAGGGATAATCAGCGTCGGCGGTCTGGCATTGGGCGTTATCGCGTTCGGCGGCCTTGCCCTCGGCCTGCTGATGGCCCTGGGCGGTGTGGCATTAGGCGCCGCTGCATTCGGCGGGGTCGTCATCGGCTTTGGGGCGTTTGGAGGAGTTGCCCTGGGCAAAATAGCAATAGGAGGAGTCGCTGCCGGCACTGTTGCCATAGGGAGTGAAATCGACGGTGAATATTTGCTGAAAATAAGCCGGATAACCCCTGAAACCATCGCTGAAGCGGCCGCTCTCATCCGGACCGCATTCCCGGGGCTGCCCGATTGGATCGTCGATCTGTTTACAGGTATAATTAAATACTTGCCCGGCAACTGAATTATTTCCGGGAAATTGAGTATTTGCATACGGAGAGCGAAATTGAATATTTGCTTGCTGGGAATGAAATAGAATATTTGCATACGGAGAATGAAAAATAAAATGACCGCAGCAACGGAAAACAAATTAACATTTACATCAACGTCAATAGCTGCAGCCATGCGGTCATGCCCGATCAGGATCCTATTCAGAAGTGCTCTTTCAGGAAAGAAAGGATGGCGCCGGCATACTCCTCATCTGTCCAGGGCTTATCAAAACTTTCGTCCCTGCAGATGAAATGATAATCGCCCTCGCGGACAAAGGTTTCGACCTGTCCGCCTGCCGCTTCCTTCAGCCTTTCAAAGCTGCTGTAAGGCACCTGCGAATCCCCTGTCGAATGCATCAGGAGCGCAGGTCTGCCGTTCAGCTTCTTTATTTCATTGACGGGACTTATCTTTGTGCTGCCGAAACCGTACTCCAAACCCATGTAAAGCTTGACGAAAGGCTTCTGGATCTCTGCGATGAAAGGTGGCAACCCCATGCTGACCATATTGTCACAGAATGTATCCTGCCATGATGAAAACGCTGAAACGCTTATGAGCCCGTCAATATCCGGGATCTCTCCGATCGAATTGATCGCCGTGGCGCCGCCCATCGATACTCCGAAGACTATGACCGGCAGGTCTTTATATGACGGCTGCGCCTTGATATATTCGACTCCCGCCTTTGTGTCAAGGTGCTCCCTGGTCCCCGCGTATATCTTGTCCCCTTCGCTTCTCCCGTGGGAACGCATTTCGATAAGGAGAGAAGAGTATCCGTTGTCCGCCATCATTTTGGCGTGGCCGAAAAATGCAGTAACTGACGGATTATGAATGCCGGACAGGAATATGACGATACCCCTGGGGTTATCGGCTTTGACCTCCCAGGAGACAAGCCTGAACCCGTCTTCGGTAGTCAGCCATATTTCTTCCGCCGCCACACCAAATCGCTCCGGCGGCAGTTCTCTGACATCCGCGTGCACATGGATCATATCTTTCATCACGATGGGCGGAATGGCTGCAAAGCCGGCGATAACAATAACAAAAAGAACTATCGCGATTATAGTGAGTATTTTCTTTACAGACTTCTTCCTTTTTACCCGCCTGATAGTAAATTTGCCGAATGATGTACCTTTTTTCATCGCCGACTCCTCCCATCGTTTCGATAAGATATTATCACTATCAAACATTCACGTCAACGAAATGAAAGAGGCTGAACACGCATTGATGTGAATGATCAGGTTCCGGGCGCTGTTTTCGGCAATAATCATGGCAATGACCATATTGTCCCGCGGACCATTTCCGATTGACATCCGTCCGGTTCTATTGTATTATAGTTAAGCGGCACAGAAAGCGCATTTACATGAACCTACGGATGCACTGGATGCTTGCCGTATCAAATTCCATACATGTATTATTTTCGACCTGGAGAGTTCGCCTAGATGGTCGAGGGCGCATGACTGGAAATCATGTATACCTGAAAGGGTATCCAGGGTTCGAATCCCTGACTCTCCGCCAAACCCGCAAAAACCGAGCGTTTTGCGGGTTTTTAGATGCCCCTTTTTACCTGTTCTGTCAGAGTCAGGCAAGAATTTTGCTCAAAGATCCCATAACTTCTTCAGGAGAAACCAAACAAACCAATTCCCAAATTATTCTATCGATTCGTTTTTTAAAAAGATCCGGTGACAATCCATCAGTATTTTTAAACTTAGCTTCCAGCAAACCGCGTACTTCTCCAATCAGCCGCCCGCGCTCAGGCCCATGCACATTTTCAAACTTTAGTTTTTCAATACATTCATCAATATCTCTGAACCGTAAAATTTTGTTGTCATTACTATCCCGTTCATTTTACCTCCTTGATCTGGCAGATCATAAATTCCAGCTATAAATGAGCAAAAATAAATCCAAAAATTGTTTATGAGGCTAAACCCAGTTCC
>DAOSCC010000245.1:0-3215 GCA_035361135.1 Clostridiales bacterium
CGGCATCATCTCTGCGTTCCAGCTTTTCAACCAGCCATATATACTGACGCAGGGCGGGCCGGTCAACGCTACGCGTACGGTTGCAATGGTCGTATTCCAGAATGCTTTCCAGTACGGCCGTATGGGCTATGCTTCCTGCGTGGCATGGGTGCTGTTTGTGGTAATTATGGCGGTGACGCTGATCATCCAATCGTCATCGAAAAGATGGGTCTTTTACGATAATTAACGTGATAATAAGCGTTAGGAAAGGGAAATCATATGAAAAGATCGTTATCCAAAAGCATGTCCATAAAGTTGGGAAGAGCTTTGATCTATATAATCCTGATTATATGTACAGTGATATGCATCGCTCCATTTATCTGGATGGTTATCACCTCGTTCAAGTCAACGGCGGAAGCATACCTTTTCCCGCCGACATTCATCCCGAGAAAATGGATGTGGGCGAACTATAAAAACGGCTGGGCTGTCGCCGACTTTCCGACATTTACAAAAAATACTATTTTCCTTGCCCTTACCTGCACCATTGGGACAGTTATTTCCTCGGCGCTGGTTGCTTACGGTTTTGCGAAATTCAAGGCCAAAATGTCCGGACTTTTGTATGTATGCCTGCTTGGAACAATGATGCTGCCTGCGCAGGTAACGCTGATACCCCAGTACCTGCTGTACTATAAAATGGGGCTGGTCGACACGTACGGGCCGTTGCTGATCCCGGCCTGGCTGGGCGGCGGGGCGTACAACATATTTTTGTTCCGGCAGTTTTTCCTGTCCCTGCCGAAGGAACTCAACGAAGCCGCAACGATCGACGGAGCAGGATCCTTCCAGACCTTCTGGCGCATCATGCTGCCATCGGTAAAACCTGTGATCCTGGCTGTCGGAGTAATGTCTCTGGTCTGGAACTGGAACGACTTCTATACGCCATTGATATATCTGAATTCGACCAGCAAATTTACCTTGAGCATCGGTCTCCAGTTCCTCAACAGTTCTATGGGAACGACTAAAATAGGCCAGATGATGGCTGTCTCCGTTGTTACTCTGCTCCCGGTGCTTATAATATTCTTCGTTTGCCAGAAGTATTTCGTACAGGGCATCAAAATGCAGGGATTGAAGGCTTGACGATACAAAGATCGAATGCTTGACAAATGATAGAAAGCGAGGTTTCTTATGCTGAAATTCACAGTTGAAACAAATGGTACCAAAACTCCGCTTGTGCATTACTGGGAAACCTGCGTGGGTTCCTGCCATGCTTACACAGCCCTGCGCGAAGATTATCGCGAACAGCTTACCAAGGCTCACAGGGACGCCGGATTCAAGTATGTCCGTTCCACGGGCTGCTGAACGATGACATGAGCGTTGTCGTCCGCAACAGGAATGGCGAGCTTGTATATAACTTCTTCAATATTGATTCCATCTTCGATTTTCTGCTCAGCATCGGCATGAAGCCGTTCATCGAACTCAGCTATATGCCCGAAGCCCTGGCATCGACATCGGCAACATTGTTCCATTACAAAGGCAACAAATCAAAACCGAAGGACTATGCCGAGTGGGACGCCCTGATCAGGAAACTGACGGAACACCTCGTCAGCCGCTATGGCGCAGATGAAGTACGCAGCTGGTTCTTCGAAGTATGGAACGAGCCAAACCTGCTTTATTTCTTTGAGGGTACCCGCGAAGACTACTTTGAGCTTTACGATCACACGGCCCGTGCAATAAAATCGGTCGACCCCTGCCTGTCCGTAGGCGGTCCCGCGACGGCAATAAATGCCTGGATACCGGAGATGATCGAATTCTGTGAGAAAAACGGGACACCTCTCGACTTCATCTCGACCCACCACTATCCCACGGACGATTACCTGTGGTCCAACGGCTTCGTGGGAGATAACCTGATAGAAGATCTCGAGTCGAAAAATATAGATATCGACAAAATGCGGTATTATGAACGCGGGATCCTGACAAAGATGATGAAGAAGGCAAGAACGGAAGCCGGCAGTTATCCGCTCTATTACACCGAATGGAACAGTTCCGCAATGTCGCCCGATCATCTTCATGACAAAGCCTATGCGGCGGCATTCGTTGCAAAGACGATAATCGACAACCTTGGGATGGCCCAGGCCTATTCTTTCTGGACTTTCACAGACATTTTCGAAGAACAGGGCCAGCTCCCCGGCGAGTTCCATGGGGGCTTTGGACTGCAAACGGTCCATGGGATACCGAAGCCGACCTACAGGGCTTTTGAAGCCCTTCATCAGCTGGGGAACGAAAGGATCCCGGTGACAGAAGAACAGGAAACTGTGGGAATGATAGCATCGACTGCCGGAAGCGGAGAGATCTGCATCGTCGCCTACAACCACAATATACCCGACGGAGAGATCAAAGGCCAGCATGTCGAGGTCGTGCTCCAGGATAAAAAAGCTTCTGCGGCGGAAATTACACTTATTGATGACGAACACTGCAATCCGGCCGCTGTTTACGAGCAAATGGGTTCTCCGGATTCGCTCAGCCCGAAACAGCTCGACATGCTGCATGAAGCTTCAAAAGTCACGCCAGCCGCCCTTGCGGTCGAGGTAAATGACAATTCTTCCTGCGTCAGGTTCTATCTCCCGCCCCACTCGGTTGCGCTTATCCGAATTATTTGATCCTGCATAACGGCAATCCCTGAATAATGGACAAGTATCAACCGCCTCCCGGCTTTTTTCAGCATCCAGGCTGGAAAACGCCGGAAGGCGTATGACATTTTGCCTTTCAGACGGCCTGTATATCTCCCCCGTCTCTTTGAAAGGCTGATGAAAAATTTTCTGCAAATGAAAAATTCCGCTGAAAGAGAAGCATTATAAAAGTAACACACTTTAATGGAACCAGGAGATAAACATTATGAAAGCATTCAAGTATAAAAACCCGATCCTCCGCGGCTACCGCCCGGATCCAAGCATCTGTTCCGTAAACGGAGATTATTACCTGGTCAACTCGACCTTTGAGTATTTTCCGGGCGTCCCGGTCTTCCACAGTAGGGATCTGATCAACTGGAAACAGATCGGAGCCTGCCTGACGCGTGAAAGCCAGCTGATGCTTCGCGGCTGCAAGCCTTCGGGAGGTATCTATGCGCCGACTCTCAGGTATCATAACGGCAGATTTTACATGATAACGACCAATGTCACAGGCGGCGGGAACTTTATCGTTTACACCGACGATATACATGGTGCTTGGTCGGAGCCGCAGTG
>DAOSCC010000246.1:0-3188 GCA_035361135.1 Clostridiales bacterium
ATGCATATGATTTCATCATCAGGACAATATTATCCGGTAGATGGAAAGATGGGCTGCAGGTGGATTATTTTCATTTGCAGCCTTTAATTTTTGCCGACAGGACACTGCATGACCTGAAGGCCACACGGACTCCGCATGATCTGTACGACAGGGAAAAGCCGCATCGCCGGGCAGGATCAGAAATACTGCGTACAATCTGATTAGGGAGTGGTTATATGGAACTTAAGGAAAGAGCGCTGCTTACAGGCGTAAATCTGAATAATGACGATGATTTCGAAAAATCGATGGATGAACTGGAAAACCTGGCTGAGGCCTGCGGCTTTGAAGTGGCCGGAAGGGTCGAACAGAATCTCAGATCCGTCAGCAGCGCCTTTTACTTCGGCGCAGGCAAGGTGGAGGAGACTGCGGAACTGGTCGAAGCAATGGAGGCTGATGTCGTCATATTCGATAATGAACTGACGCCGACCCAGCAGAGGAACCTTGAAAAAGCACTTGGCTGCAGGATACTGGACAGGACGCAGCTGATACTTGAGATATTTGCGCAAAGGGCAAGGACAAGGGAAGCCAGGCTGCAGGTCGAAGCCGCAAGGCTGCAGTACATGCTCCCCAGGCTGGCTGGAAAGGGCGTATCCATGGACAGGCAGGGCGGCGGCGGTATCGGCACTGTCGTCAGGGGCGGCGGTGAGAAAAAGATAGTTCTCGACCGCAGGAGGATCGAACAGAATATAGCCGTCCTTAGGAAAGAACTCGAAGATCTCAGGAAAGACCGGGAGATCCAGCGCAAAAGGAGAAGCGAATCCGGACTGCCGCGGGTCGCACTGGTGGGCTATACCAACGCGGGCAAATCGACGGTCATGAACGCCCTGGTGGAGCTTTCACAGAAACCCGACAGCAAGAAGGTATTCGAAAAAGACATGCTTTTCGCAACGCTCGAGACTTCGGTCCGGAGCATAGAACTCCCGGACAGCAGGTCTTTCCTGCTGTCGGATACCGTAGGGTTCGTCAGCAAACTACCCCATGAACTTGTCAAGGCATTCCGTTCGACTCTCGAAGAGGTGAAGGAGGCGGACCTGCTGCTGCATGTTGTGGATGCTTCGGATCCCGAAGCGGAACGACAGATCAGGGTGACCGTGGATACGCTGGAGCAGATAGGCGCCGGAGACATACCGGTGATCTATGTGTTCAACAAGGCGGACCTGGCCGGCATGGCCTATCCTTTTGAAAAAGATAACGCTATCTATATTTCAGCAAAGGAAAGGATCGGCATCAGGGAACTTGCGGAACTTATCTGCAGGTATGTTTTCAGGACTTATATCGACTGCATGATGCTGATACCGTATGAATACGGGAACATCGTTTCGTACTTCAGGGAAAACGCGCTCGTGAAGGACATAAAGTATGAAAGCGACGGGACCTGGCTGCAGCTGGAATGCAGCGAGAGCGATTACAGGCGCTACAGGCAGTTTGTGACAGAAAAATAACGAATAGACTTTAAAAACCGAAAAAAATCCAAACAGGGACCGGTTGTCCGATTGACGCAGGTTGGCTGATGTGTTATTGTGGGTAAGGAAAAATATCGGCAGGAAAATTTTCGACAAAACTGCTTACTAAATGATACAGGAGTATAAAAATGAACAGGTTGGGTTTTGACAACGGCAAGTATCTGCGTCTGCAGTCACAGAAGATCCTAGAGCGTATCGAGCAGTTCGGCGGGAAGCTGTATCTTGAATTTGGCGGGAAACTTTTCGACGATTACCATGCCTCAAGGGTGCTTCCCGGGTTCAAACCGGACAGCAAGGTCAAAATGCTGATGCAGCTGAAGGATCAGGCCGAGATCGTTATAGCGATAAATGCCGATGACATAGAAAAAAGCAAAAGAAGAGGCGATCTTGGCATTACATACGACCTCGACGTACTTCGCCTGATCGATGCATTCCGCGAGATAGGGCTGTACGTCGGAAGCGTGGTCATAACCCATTACCGTTCACAGCACACTGCCGATATATTCCAGAAGAGGCTCATGAACCTCGGGATGAAAGTATACAGGCACTACCCGATACCTGACTACCCTTCCAACATACCGCTGATCGTCAGTGATGAGGGTTTCGGGAAAAATGAGTATATAGAAACGGACAAGTCCCTGGTCGTGGTCACGGCACCGGGGCCGGGCAGCGGGAAAATGGCCGTCTGCCTGTCGCAGATATATCACGAGAATAAGAGGGGCGTCAAGGCGGGATATGCCAAGTTCGAGACATTCCCCATCTGGAACCTCCCTGTCAAACACCCTGTTAATATAGCGTATGAGGCTGCAACGACGGACCTGAACGATGTGAACATGATAGACCCGTTCCACCTGGAGGCTTATGGCGTGACCGCCGTGAATTACAACAGGGATATAGAGATTTTCCCCGTTCTGAAGGCCATCCTGGAAAAAATAGAAGGGACTTCGCCATACAAGAGCCCGACCGACATGGGCGTCAACATGGCCGGGTTATGCATAACGGATGATGAAGCGGTCTGCGAAGCTTCCAAGCAGGAAGTCATACGAAGGTATTTCAATACCCGGTGTGCACATCGTCAGGGGCTGGCTGACAGAGCGGAAGTATACAGACTGGAACTGCTGATGAAACAGTTGGGGATCTCCGAGGCTGACCGTCCGGTGGTACAGGCCGCAAAACAGCGCGCTGAATCCACAGGCGGACCGGCTGTAGCCATACAACTCCATGACGGCAGGATCGTAACCGGAAAGACTTCCCCGCTCCTGGGCGCTTCGGCTGCGATGCTGCTCAATGCACTGAAAGAACTTGGAGGCATCCACCACGACATACATCTTATCTCGCCGATAGTCATAGAGCCGATACAGGCCCTGAAGGTCAATCACATGGGTAATCATAACCCGCGCCTGCATACCGACGAGATACTGATAGCATTGTCCATATGTGCCGCTACGAACCCGACTGCGGCTTTGGCACTGGAGCAGCTGCCGAAACTGAGGGGATGCGAAGCCCACTCATCGGTCATATTGTCGCGCGTCGATGAGAACGTGTTCCAGAAGCTTGGCGTCAATATCACATGTGAACCGCTGTACCAGACTAAGAAGCTTTATCATAAATAGAATGACTGAACACGATCGAACCGATTGAAGCTTATCACATTGAAGCCCTGTCACCTGCCCAGTATCCTGCCCA
>DAOSCC010000247.1:0-3179 GCA_035361135.1 Clostridiales bacterium
CCTTGTGATATGGCCTGTCATTGGTCATTGCGTCAAACGCGTCGACTATTGAGAGGATCCTGCATTCCAGCGGGATATCCTCCTCCCTGAGCCCGTCAGGATAGCCCGCGCCGTTCCAGTGTTCATGATGGTGCAGGATGAAAGGCGCCACCGAAACCAGTTCCTTGGCCCGGCTTGCTATATTGTAGCCGATGTTGACATGGGTCTTCATCTTCTCATATTCTTTCTTCGTCAGTTTCCCGGGCTTGTTCAGTATTTCGTCAGGTACGCCTATTTTTCCGAGGTCGTGTATTTTTGACAGAAGCAGCAGGTTTCTCTTCTGGCTTTCATTAAGTTCCAATGCATCAGCCATTTTCATGCAGAGCTCGGATATCCTCTCCACATGCCCCTGGGCGACGAAATCCCTCTCGGAAAGAGCGGCGATCAGCATGTCAACGACCCGGCTTTTTTCGCTGCTGGTCTGACTGATCTTGTACCTGTACATATCATCGTCCGCCCTGCGGTAAACGCTGTAGATATCCTCGTTTCCTTCGGTTTCTTCCGTGGACGCAATCCCTATCGACATGCTTATCGGGATGTCGGAATAGATGCAGTTCAGCCTGTTCTGCAGTTTTATGAGATGCTCGATTTTTTCCTGTGCGGTTTTGAGATCCGTGTAAGGCATCAGCACGCAGAACTCGTCTCCGCCTATCCTTGAGATCGAACCGCGGTTCCTGAACACCTTCCTTATGATCGACGCGGCTTTTTTGAGCAGCTCGTCGCCTGCATTGTGGCCAAAGGTATCGTTGGTTATCTTCAGGCCGTCAATATCGATCACGACAATGCTTAAAGGTTTGAGCGTGTCCAACTCGGTATTCATCCGTGACATCTCGGATTCAAAGGACAGCCTGTTGCAGAAACCTGTCATACTGTCCGTATAAGCCTGCCGTCTTATGGTCTCTTCGGCGTTTTTCATCGCTGTTACGTCGGAGAAAATGATGCTCATATAATCTTTTTGAGGGTAGAAGATCGAAAGTTTGTACCAGTTTCCCTTCAGCCTGACGGCTTCGTCAGTTATATGAGCTTCTCTCGCGGCCGCCGTTTCTTCGGCGGTATCGTAAAAATCAGAGCGTTCCGGGCACATCTCTGCGATTTCCGGCAACAGCTGCAGCAGATCGGAACCTATAAGCGCATCCCTGCTGATCCCGATTTTTTCCGAGAATGCATCGTTTGCTTCACAAATTATACAGTGTTCCAGGTGCCCGCCATCATCGTATACGAGCCTGTTCAAAGTAAATCCGTCAGTCATGTTGGTAAACAGCGATTTGTAGTTGGTTTCCGTTTCCTTTGACTGCTGTTCCATCTGCCTGTAAAGCTTTCTAAGTTCCAGCGCCGCATTTATCATAAGTACGGTGAGGAAAATGAGCATGCCGACCTGGGAAACGGTGTCGAAGCTGTTCTGCTCAGACGTATTGTAGAATATGGAAAATATATCCAACAAGCCCGAGATACCGAGGGCAAGTATACCGATGATCACTATCCGGGCGCTTCTTTTTCCGTCAATGATCGATCTGATAGTCGCATATACGCAAACCACTACCGATAAAGCAAACAGTACAGTGAACACTCTGACAGAATAAAGAAGTGAGACCAGACCTGAAAAATCGAGGGCAAATGCAACGACCGTGAGTATTGCGTGCAGCAGTGCCTGTATCTTCATAAGCCGCGCATAATGAGTGTTTTGTATTATGTATTTGCGTTCTATGTATATCAGGAACCACATCGGCGCCAGGTAAATAAAAAAGTTGGCCATGTACATCATCGAAACGGGTACGGGCGCCAGCAACTGGAACAGGTTGCATTCCATGAGCATCCATCCTCCGAGGAAGACAGAGCCAAGCCCGAGATATATGTCGCTGCCCTTCCTGTAAAGGGACAGGACCTGGACCATGATGATGGCTGCCCCGAGGAATATGCACAAACTGCCGATCAGCAGCATCGACAAATTCGATTCCAAAGCTTCCAGGTAGTGTGTCGACCTGAGACCGACCGCAGCCTGTGACATATAACCGGCCAAATGAGGGAAAGGTGTACTCAAACGTATGTAGATGGTTTTACCTCCGAAGCCATCCGGCAGATCGACAAAGTGCCATATGCTTCCGGGCGTCCTTGCACTGTATGAGGGGTTATGGGTACCATAACGGTATATAAGCCTGCCTTCAAGATATACCTCGATTGTATTCTGGGGAGTCCTTAATCTGAGGGAAGCGTTCTCCATATCGATATCAGGAAGGACAGCCCTTATCCATATCGAGCGGTAATTGCCCCTGTTGGAAGGCCTCCCCGGGAATTCGTAGTCTGTCCAGCCTGTATAATCATAATCCTTGTCCATCCAAAGGAACCGGCCGCCGGCATCCACCGGCGAATCACCCCAACGGTACTGCCAGCCGCTCAGACTGAATGTTTTTTCATCAAAAATGGAGGATGTGATTTTCGATGCAAGCTCATTATTGAGTTTTGACACAAAAGTAATACCGAATGTAATCGCTGCCACGATCAAAACGAAAGCAACCGTATGTAGTATTATTTTTCTGTTGCGAGACATTCTATCACCACGTATACATCCGTATAAGCACTATCCATTATAATACCATAATTCTAAGAGAAATAAAGCATATAAAAATAAACATAATAATATGAATGAGACAGGGGTCAATGTGGGGTGAGGCCGTGAGAAAATCATTCGCAAGCGGCGCCGTGATCCTGACGGCTGCCGGGCTGGCGGCCAGGATGCTCGGCTTCGTATACAGGGTGTATTTGTCAAACCTGATAGGCGCGGAAGGGATGGGCTTATATGAGCTTGTCATACCCGTCTACACTGCGGTAGTGCTGACCATAACCTCAGGCATAACCATCGCGGTATCGAAAATGGTTGCAGAGCAGAATGCCAGGTCGAATCCGGCCAATACCGGAAGGGTAACGGTGTGCGCAATCTGGCTTGCGGCCGGGGCCGGCATGCTGGTTTCTTTCGTGATCTCACTGAATGCCGGCGTCTTCGCAGAAAAAGTGCTTGGCGACGGGCGGACGCTCGGAGCGCTGATGATACTGGCGCCGTGCCTTCCCGGCGTCGTTGCGGCGTCGGCGCTGAAAGGATACTTCTATGGGATGCGCCGGGTCGTACCCACCGCTGTTTCACAGAT
>DAOSCC010000248.1:0-3154 GCA_035361135.1 Clostridiales bacterium
ATCAAGAGGCTTTCGCGGCATAAAAGCTTATGCAGTCTGTTGGGATAAAATAAATCCAGGGGGGTTTCAAATGAAGAAGCTGACAACAATAGTATTAGCAGTACTGATATTGTGCCTGCAGGTGTTTAGCTGCACCGTTGCGTATGGCGCCAATGGTGATGGAAATGCCATATATATCAAGAGTTATACGGCAGGCAGGGCATCTGTCAATAAAGATGAGTCTGTTACCATTGGTTTGGTACTGGAAAATACATCAGACAATGAATTGACTGATATAAAGATAGAAGTGGACGGGTCATCTTCTTTCAGCAGTGTTTATAGCGGAGAAAGAAAAGTTTTGGATAAGATTGCGGCAAAAGATACTGAACCAGCAGCTATAAACGTGGTCTACAAGGGCTATGGGAACGAGTTGAAAATAAATATAAAATATAATGACGGCAGTGGAGAAAAAACGCAGGCAGGCAGGATCATAGTAACCGAAGTTGTCCCGGTCCAGGAACCTCCCACAGATACGAGCCAGTATGTTCCCAGGCTGGTGGTCGACGCCGGGCAGATGCCAGTGATAAACGCAGGCAGTACATACAAGCTGAAGTACAGGATCGAAAACAAGAGCGGACACCAGGCTAAAAACATAGACCTGTCGCTGAACCTTATGGACGAATCGAAAACCCCGCTGGTGTTTGAAAACTACTATGACATGGACCGGTACATTTCCGGCATAAACGGGAATGACTCGGAAGAAGTAGTATTCGATGTCAAGATCGGCAACCTGGCTCCCGAAGGTATACATCCGCTCAAGCTGAGGATGCAGTATGAAAATGCGTTCGGCAACCAGTTTACATCCGAAGAGACCGTATATATCAGGGTGGCGAACAACAACAGGAGTCCCATAATCACGGTCGAGAGCATAAACGTGAAAAAGTCAGGTGCCGCTTCGGACGTGATAACCCTTGAACTGAAGCTGAAAAATCTCGGAAACCTCAGGGCCGATGACGTAAAAGTTACGCTCGGAGGACTGAGGACTGACGGATACAGCCTCCACAACACCACAGATGTCAGGTATATCGACCTGATATACGGAAACGGTTCGGCGACCGTATCATATGACCTGCTGCCGCCTGCGTCCGGAGCAGCAGGCAGCAATGAACTGACCGTATCGTTCGAGTACAAGGATTCAGCCGGCAGTAAATACAATGAACAGTACAAAATATTCGTCCCTGCGGAGGAAGGCGAAGGCGCAAGACCTAACCTGGCATTCAGCCAGATATCGGCGCCTCGTGGGGCTCTCACAGCAGGGCAGGAATTCAATGTGAGCTTCGATCTGAAGAACAACGGCGGAGCGTCAGCCAGGAATGTAAAAGTCACTTTGAACACAGAAACGGGCATCGTGGTCAGATCCATGAACCCGGTCTATTTCGACAGGATCGAAGGCAACAAGTCGCAGAAAGTCACGTTCACGTTGTATACTGCCGATGACGCTGCAACGAAGAACTACCCGATATCGATGAACGTGGAATACGAGGACGCCTTCGGAAATAAATTCACCGCGACGCAGTATATAGGCGTGTTCGTGGAAAATGACGCGGGCAAGACGGTCCCGAGGATCATCATAGACAATTACACCATAGATCCTTTCCCGGTGAGCGCCGGCGGCGAATTCAGCCTGAAAATGTCGTTCCTCAACACCAACAAGACTGTTGACGTATCCAACATAAAGGTAACGGTCACATCTGAAGATGGTACCTTTACCCCGACTGAATCGGGCAATACGTTCTATATAGAAAACATACCACGGACGCAGAACGTCGAACGTGAACTGGTGCTCCAGGCAAAACCTGACGCGGAGCAGAAGTCATATATGCTGACAGTCAATTTTGAATATGAGGATGAAAAAGGGAACCCGTACACCGCAAAGGAATCCATAAGCGTAAGGGTGCTCCAGAGCCCGAGGCTCGTGACAGGCGACATCAGCATGATGACTGAAACATTCGTAGGACAGCCTGTATCAGTCTACCTGGATTTCTACAATATGGGCAAATCCACGCTCTACAACCTTATGGTCAGTGTCGAGGGGGATTTCCAGGGACAGGGCCTGAGCTATTATGTAGGCAACTTCGAACCGGGCAGGACCGATTACTTCGACGCTTCTTTCACCCCGATGAACCCGGGGATGCAGAAGGGCGCGATACTGTTTACTTTTGAAGATGCAAACGGGAAAACCACAGAGATACGGAAAGAATTCGAACTGAATGTCATGGAAATGGCGATGCCGGAGCCTTCGTTCGAAAGTCCGGACAACATACCGGGTATGGAAATGCCGGGCATGGAAAAAGGATCTTCGAAAGTGAGCATATGGATATACATTGGTATCGGTGCAGCGGTCGTCATAGCGGCAGTCGTGGTTGTGATCGTCCTCAGGAAGAGGGCTGTAAGAAGAAAGGAACTGAGTCTCGATGAGTAAAAGGGACATTATAAGGCTTGCTTTCAGAAACTTCATGAGAAGGAAGACCAGGTCCGTCCTGACGATACTCGGCGTTCTCATAGGTACGGCCGCCATAGTTGTCATGGTGTCGCTCGGCATAGGGATGAATGAGAGCTTCAGGCGGCAGCTCAGCAAGATGGGCAGCCTCAATGTCATCGAGGTGAACCGCTGGTATTTTGAAGAGGACGGCAAAGGCGGCGGCTATTCGAGGGAGAGTGTGCTCGATGACAATGCCGTGGCGAAGTTTGAGGCCATTGAAGGCGTGGAGGCCGTCATGCCGATATTCCAGACGTCGCTGAAACTGGTTTCCGGCAAATACATGATGTACGCAAATATAATGGGCATCGACCCCAAGATACAGGAGGCCTTTGATTTCAAAGTTGCAAAGGGAAGGCTGCTTACCGAGGAGGATACGACGGCGCTCCTCTTCGGCTCCGATACTCCTTACCAGTTTTACAACCCGCGGTCCAGGAACAACTTCGAAGGATATTATTACTTTGGCGGGAGCGTGGACGGTGAAAGGCCTGAGCCTGATGTGGACGTCCTGAACGACAAGATGGTGATGACCTTCGATTACAGCTACGGAGAGCGGATACCCGGCGGGGGCGGCCAGACAGGCGGCAGGCAGCCAAAACTGTACAAAGTCAGCGGCGTCGGTATACTGGAACCTTC
>DAOSCC010000249.1:0-3153 GCA_035361135.1 Clostridiales bacterium
TTTCCATTGACTTCGATATATGATCCCTCCGAGTAGTCGGTTTTTATCAGGAGAGTAATCTCATCTTCCTCTCCATCTCCATTCATGTCATATGTCCCACGGATCATATAGGTTCTCTCATGGAACTCCTGTTTTTCATCATAGCTGACATCGAAATCATGATTTTTGAAAAACTCATCCAGCATCAAAAAGTCATCAAGTTCAGGGCCCACCGAAATTTCCGCGCCGCCATTGCCGGACACGTTATCGTGCTCCGCTGTCTTATCTGATCGATCCTCAGCCATATCACCCGTTTCTGTATGTCCGGTACCGTTCTCTTCAGTCTCCCCGACAGACGGCTGTGAGTCCTCTGCCGGTTCTGCCGGTACATGCCCGTTGCCGGCATTGTCTGCTCTTTTTCCGCGAGAACATGCGGAAAGCATGATCAGCAAAACCAAAAAAATGCAGCCAAACTGCAAGACGGTTCTCATTTTCCTCCTGTTCATGAAATCGCTATACACATCTGTTCCTCCATCAGTTAGTTACATTGATCATCACAGATATAAATCAAATAATATGAACACAACATTTGTCATATTTTACTAATATTATATTGTTACCGACCAACTAAAGTCAACAAACTGGAATCCAATATATACTGACGTAAAAATCCCATGTTTGTTCTTCCGTCATCGGCACCATTGGATCACATGCCACAAAAGCAGCAACGCGGCCAGGAAAACCAGGTTGAGCAGCGTGAATACGCCAAGGTAGGCCGTATTCCGCCTGTCCGCGGTCGTGCCGTAAAATTTGAATGAAATAAGGCTTGCCATCGAAGCAATGATCGTTCCAAGGCCGCCCAGATTGGTGCCTGCGATCAGTGCCGGCAGATTATCGGTAAAGCCGGAAAGAAGAATAGCCGCAGGAACGTTGCTGATAACCTGGCTGGCAGCCACTGATACGATCATTTCGCGCCCGTCTATAGCGCTCTGCAGCCAGAGGCTGATTTCCGGGATGCGCTTCATATTGCCGATAAAAACAAATAAGAATACGAAAGTAAGCAGCAGGGCATAATCAGCTTTCAGCAGCATCCGCCGATCCATCAGGAATATTACCGCCAGGACCACTGCTCCCGCGGCATATACGGAAATTATACGGGCAACGCTTGCCACTGCAGCCAGGAACAGCAGCAGGTAAACGGCAGTTTCCCGTTTTTCAGACGCAGCAAGCGTATGTCCTGACCACACCTTCACGTCAATGCCCTTCCCCCGGAACAGTATTGCACAGGCAGCCAGAAGTCCGATAAATGAAAGGAGGGTATAAGGCAGCATCAGGGTAATAAAGCTGCCCAGGCCCATACCGCTTAATGAGTACAGGTACAAGTTCTGAGGATTGCCTATCGGCGTAAGCATACTGCCCAGGTTGGCGGCAATGGTCTGCAGAACGATAACCCGGACCAGGCAATCCTCAAGGCCGGCCATCACAAGTACATCGATGGCGAACGGCACAAAAACAATGAGGGCGACATCATTGGTAATGACCATGCTGAACCCGAAACACAGCAGCACCATTACCATCGCCAGGCTCCGCACACTGTGCGTCTTTCCCAGCAGCCAGCCTCCAATGACCGTAAATATGCCCAGGCTCCGCAGCCCTGCCATAATGACCATCAGGCAGAGCAGGACAGCCAACGTGTGAAAGTCTATGTATCTGATATATTCTTTATCCGGCGGCACGAATGCCATGGATATGAGAGCCAGCAGCAAAGATATGCACAACACCGCTTCTTTTTTTACGAATTTCACGATCGTTTTCATCCCGTCCTTACCCCAATCAACTGAAATTATGTCGCAAAATTGCAAACAAATCCATAGGCAAACCCATGTAACTGCCATTGACATTTTTCATTATCATATATCCTCACCAAGTCTACCACAGAGTTTTTAGGAATGTAAGTGCTTATCATAACTTCTCTATCATGGATGAAGGAATGGGAGCCGTCTCCGGAACTGCCGAGCAGTTCGGGGAATTGGTAAAGCTCAGATAAACATTGCTGATGATCTGTATATATGAGATTAAGAAGGAAATGCCTCTTCAATGACTGAAGAGGCATTTCCAAACAGATTATTAAAGGCTAAAAACAGCATATTTGATTATCCGGCCAAAGAAGACGTATCTGTGGTCGAAGACGTATCCGTCGTCGAAGACGCGTCTGTCGTCGAAGACATGTCCGTCGTAGACGCATCTGTCGTTGAAGACATGTCCGTCGTCGAAGACGACTCTGACGAATCAGTCTCTGTCGAGGAAGAATTCGTCGTTGTCGTTCCCGAGTTATTCCCGCCACAGCCTGCAATAGTGACTACCATCACAACTGCGATCATTAGTGCCAGAAGCCTTTTGATTTTCATCATTCTCCCTCCCTTTTATTAAAGTTTCTTCTTGATTATATAATCATAGTGCATTTTTTCAAGCGAGCTGTTTGCCCAAATACGTGAAAAAAACAGGACTTAGGCCAATCATCCCAAAACTAAGCTGGATATATCTCACCATGATTTCATCTTTCATCGGTTTGACATAGTTGTATAATAGGGGAGAGGGAGTATTTGTATTTGAGGAGAGAAGGCCATAAATCCGCTTCTGGAAGCGTTGATGCTGCCATATAATGTTATCTTATGAAATGCTTCGCAACCCTCTCCTCTGTTTCCGGCAGTCCGAATTCCTTTTTACCGAGTTCGATGCTTTTCATAAGGAAAGCCATATTCCTGGCCAGGGTCCTCATGGTCTGCATCCCCTCCTCGTCCTGTTCGGCCTCGCCGGGAAGAAGGCCATGTATCGAATTCCAGTACTGGCTGGACGCAACCGGCATTCCTGACAGCGTGAAGTATTTGTTCAGCTGATCGAAAGTCGATGAACATCCGCCTCTCCTGGCACATACGACGCTTGCCCCGACCTTCATGGTCTTGTCAAATGGGGTACTGTAAAATAGCCTGTCACTGACTGAGCCCGGCTTTCCTGCGGCTTCATTATTCCTTCCTTTAGCAGTATAATATTAAGTGGGCAGGATTCGGCAGCAATTCCGGAATATATGGCATCAATTCTGATCGCCGGCAAGATGCTGTAAAATACGAGATCTTATAAATCAAAGGGACGAATATGACAGGTATGGTCGTTGTC
>DAOSCC010000250.1:0-3124 GCA_035361135.1 Clostridiales bacterium
CCATCCCCCTGCCGGCGGAGGTGAAACCTGAGGAGGCCAAAGCGGAATACAGGGACGGCATCCTGACAGTTACTGTGCCGAAGTCGGAGCCATCTAAGTCAAAAGGAAGGAAAATCGATATACAATAACATACTATAAGAAAGCAAAGTTGACAGTAATAAGCAGAGGTAAAACGAAGCAAAAATGATCAAAACCAGGTAAACGATATAAAGTAAAAAAGAACGAATCACCAGGTGATGATCATCTCGGTCGGGCGGTTCTGTATGGCAGAAACCGCCTGATTTCGTGCAATATGGCTTTATGTTTATGATGGTTAATTTCAGCAATTCCGCAAAATGTTGCATAACAGGGCATTATTTTTATATATTCTGCCAGTTGAATTGACCAGTTTTACTTGGTTATTATTATGACAAGGTCAAATATTTAACAACTTAAGATAGTATGAACAGAAAGAGGAAGAAAGCTTGATTACACAGAAAGAAATCGCACGGATGTGCGGAGTTTCAACATCGACCATATCGAATGTCCTGAACGGAAAGCGCAAGGTCAGTGAGGCCACCAGGCAGAAGGTCCTGGAAATCGTGAAGAAGACAGGTTACCAGCCGAACTATTTCGCTCAGGGGATGAGAAAGCAGAAAACGAACATAATCGGCATAATCGCAGAGGATCTGATCCAGTTCAGTTCCCCTCCCATTATCGAAAGGATCATGGCGTATTGTGAGGACATGCACTACAGGACGATCCTCATCAACATGCGCATGTATGATAAATGGATGGATACGTGGTATGACGACGAGGAAAAACTGCAGTCGGTACTGAAGCCTGCGATCCGCGAGCTGATTTCGATAAAGGTCGACGGGATCATATATGTTGCCGGCCACGCCAGGTTGGCCAACTGTTTCCCGGATGATTTCGAAGTCCCGGCGATAGTCGTATACGCATATTCAAAATCGCCCAATTTCGCTTCCGTCGTCATCGACGATGAAAAGGGCGGATACGATATGACCAGGTACCTCATCTCCAGGGGGCACAGGAAGATCGGCGTGATAGCCGGTACTGCCGACAACCTGCACACCCAGAAGAGGATACTCGGGCTGCAGAAGGCATTGTATGAAGAACGGATACCGTTCAATCCCGACTGGATAAAGTACGGGAACTGGAAGCGGGATTCAGGCTATAAGGAAGCTGAAGGGCTGATCAAGGAAGGCGTTACGGCGATCTTCTGCCTGAACGACGACATGGCCGCTGGCGTCTATGACTACCTGTACGAACACGGTCTGAAGGCGGGAGAAGACATATCCATAGCCGGATATGACAACATGGAGATTTCCGGGTATCTGAAGCCCGCCCTCACGACGAACGAGATACCGTTCGCACAGATAGGCATAAAATCTGCGGAGCTTATGATAAACCTCCTCAACGAAGAGTATGAGATCAAACCCGGTTCGGAGATCATAAAAATACCGTGCCAGATAATCGAACGTGATTCTGTTAAGAAAATAAAATGATATATTTATATTAAAGAAAGCAGTTGATAAACGGCGGGTCATCGTGTTTTGCGGTGATGCCGCCTTTTTTGCGGGCAAAGGAGTGCCTGCAGCATGATCGATAGTTGTTGACATGCCACATAAATGGGAATATAATTTTTCATAGGAAGTAAAACGATTTACTACCAAGTATAAAAAATCACAAATTGGAAATCAAATACTTAGAGACTTGGTGATTCGAAAGCCGGCAAGGCTGTTTGCGAAACACAATACAAACAGGAGAGGGATGGATATACGACATGATACGGATGGTATTGGACGCTGAGGTCAGGAAGGGGAAAATAAGTAAAAACATCTACGGCCATTTTTCTGAGCATCTTGGCAGATGCATATACGGAGGGATATGGGTCGGCAAGGATTCCCCCATCCCGAATACGGATGGCATCCGCAACGATGTCATTGAAGCACTGAAGGCGATAAAGATACCGGTCCTGCGCTGGCCAGGAGGGTGCTTTGCGGATGAGTACCACTGGATGGACGGTATCGGGCCATATGAGAGCCGGCCGACGATGATCAACACGCATTGGGGCGGCGTTACTGAGAACAACCATTTCGGAACGCATGAATTCCTCAGGCTGTGTGAACTTATCGGCGCCGAACCGTACATCTGCGGGAATGTTGGCAGCGGCACAGTAAGGGAAATGCAGCAGTGGGTCGAATATATAACGTTTGACGGGGTATCGCCGATGGCGGACTTGAGGAAAGCCAACGGGAGAGAAGAGCCGTGGAAGCTGACATACTTCGGCGTAGGCAACGAGAACTGGGGATGCGGCGGCAACATGCGGCCTGAGTATTATGCCGATGAATACCGCAGGTATGCGACGTATATAAGGAACTTCGGCGGGAACAGGATATACAGGATCGCCTGCGGAGCCAATGCCGGAGACTACAGGTGGACCGAAGTCCTGATGAGGGAGGCAGGCAATATGATGGACGGGCTCAGCCTGCACTATTATACGGTTCCCGGCGACTGGAACGCAAAGGGCTCGGCTACTGATTTTGACGAATCAAAATGGTTCGACACGCTCAGGAAGACGCTGCATATGGAAGAACTGGTGACGCGCCATTCCGTCATCATGGACCATTATGATCCTGAGAAGAGGGTCGGCCTGATCGTAGACGAATGGGGAACATGGTATGACGTGGAACCTGGCACCAACCCGGGCTTCCTGTACCAGCAGAACACGCTGAGGGATGCGCTGGTGGCCGGCATCAACCTCAACATTTTCAACAACCACTGCGACAGGGTGAAGATGGCGAATATCGCCCAGATGGTCAACGTACTGCAGTCCGTCATACTGACGGAGGGCGACAGGATGGTCCTGACGCCGACATACCACGTATTCGGCATGTATAAGGTGCACCAGGATGCAGAACTGCTGCCGATGGCACTGGAAAACGAAGAATACCGTTTCGGCGGCAATACGATCCCGCAGGTCAGCGCATCGGCATCGATCGATAAGGACAACAGGATACACATCTCCATCTGCAACCTGAGCCATGACAAAGAAGCGGAGATCGATTGCCTGCTGCGCAGCGGGGATATCTCCAGCGTCAGCGGTACCATACTTACCGCT
>DAOSCC010000251.1:0-3120 GCA_035361135.1 Clostridiales bacterium
GCTTTCGTACAGCTCCCGCCGGCAGGATTCGATCTGCCTCTTCAGCAATGCGTTATACCTTTGCCCCAGGCAAGCCCGGTCCGGCGCATTGCTCCGCCCTGTGCCGCCGTTTGCCGTGACCGCGCCGGTATACAGCCGCTGCAGGCCGATCAGCGCATCGAACAGCCTTTCCATTGATCCCGGGTCGTCTGCCACGGTACTGATAAAAACCAGGTTGGACAGATCCGACATTTCGGCCTGTATGCGGTATTCGCGCCTAAGCAGCCTTTCAGCTTCATAACCTGTTATGCCAAGGCGCGACACGTTCACTGTTATCCTTGTGGGATCATGGTCGAAACCGGGTACCGCCGCTTTGTCAAGCAGATGCAGGGTACTGCCGTCCAGCCTGGTCTTATTGGCCTGTATCGAGTCGATAAGCCTGTCCAGCAATTCCTTGCCCTGTTTTTGCATTATTTCCCTTGCTATGTCAAGAAAAGCCATTATTATGTACGATGGGCTGGTAGTCTGATATATGTCGAGGAAGTAATCGATCCTTTCAGTGTCTGCCCTGTCGGAACCGATATGCAGATACGCCCCCTGCGTGAACGCAGGCAGCGTCTTGTGCGCGCTTTGTACGCAAATGTCCGCGCCGGCTTCAAGAGCGGATACCGGCAGTCTTTTGTTAAAGACAAGATGCGGTCCGTGGGCTTCGTCCACGATCAGTACCTTGCCGCGGGCATGTACGGTATCGGCGATCCTCCTGATATCACAGCAGATACCGTAATAGTTTGGTCTCGTGACAAGCACCGCAGGCGCATCGGGCGCGTCGTCCATCGCTTTTTCCACATCATCCGGGGTGATGCCGGTGCTGATGCAGAATTCATCCGAATATCCGGGCATGATATAATACGGCGAAACGCCGGACATAAGCATACCGCTGACCACGGAACTGTGGCAGTCCCGGCCGGTGATCAGGCGCTGGCCCGGCCTGCATACTGCTGCGATTGCCGCATGAAGGCCAACAGTGCTGCCATTGACAACGAACCGGCTTCCTGCTGCGCCAAATGCAGCCGCAGCCAGTTCCTGCGCCTCCTTAAGCACGCCCTCGGGCCTGTGGAGATCGTCGGTGCCGGGCATTTCGGTCAGATCCAGTTTTTCTATTTCTGAAAGAAAGTGTACGGGGATGCCTGATCCGAGCTTATGGCCAGGCATATGGAACGGAAGCGTCCCTGAAGCCGAATATGACTTCAGGGCATTGTAAACAGGCGTGTTCCAGTCAGGCGACGTTCTGTTCATTTCAGACTTCGTTCCTGTTTTTTTCATATATGATCCTTAAGCCTTCCAGGACGAGGCGGCCGTTAACTTCATCGATGGTCTCGGCTTCCGGCGCGATGAATTTGGCCAGTCCGCCCGTTGCTATTACTTTTATGTTCTCCTCGCCCATTTCCTGCTTGATCTTGTTTACAAGATGGTTCACCTGTCCCACATATCCGTGGAATATTCCCGACTGCATACCTACTGCGGTGTTTCGGCCGATCGCCGTCCCATGCTTTGCCAGGTCTATCTTGGGCAGCTTGGCCGTCCTCTGGTACAGCGCTTCCGCAGATATCAGGATACCGGGACAGATGGCGCCGCCAAGGAATTCGCCTTTCGACGATATGGCGTTGAATGTAGTGGCAGTGCCGAAATCCACTACTATCGCAGGGCCTCCGTAGATCTCGTAAGCGGCTACGGCGTTTGCGATCCTGTCCGCTCCGAGTTCGCGCGGATTCTCGTACTTTATATTTATACCTGTCTTTATGCCGGGGCCAATAATTATCGGTTTCTTTTTTAGATATTTTTCAATGGCATGCTCGAAAGAAAACATTATCGGAGGAACAACAGACGATATGATGACTGCTTCCACATCTGAAACTTTGAGTTTTTCGTAATTAAAAAAATTGATGAAGTACATGCCGAACTCATCGGCTGTCCATCCCCTGTTGGTAGCCAGTTTCCAGTGGGCTGTCAGTTTCTTTCCTTCATATACGCCAAAACGTATGTTGGTATTTCCGACATTTATCGCAAGCAGCAACTTCAATTCGCCTCCAGACAGGCATCATGCAAACCAGAGGTGATATCCCCTGTTGCCTCATCTGCCTGATAATCTTCCTGCCCGCAGGGCAGAAACATTACAGGAACTTCATGCTCCTGATCTCTTTTATCTCGAGTTCTATTTCTTTTTCTATCCTCTCTATATCGCGCCTGATATCATCGATTGTCTCTTCTTCCCTGTTTTTATACGAACCGCCGTGCCTCCCGGCATATTTCTGGTGATCCCTGTCCGCGCCCTTTCCCTTGTCGCGGTAAAACCCTCTTTGCCTGGAGTTTTCACGGTTGTAAGCGTCATGGCTTTTTGGACTTTTCTGCGCGCCCTGGGAATGGGCCTGGCCGACTGCAGATGTACCCTGCATATCCTTGCCTCCCTGTTCTTCGTTTTTTGCCATGTTTTGCTGACGACCCCTGAACTTCCCCCTGGAATTCGGGCGGCCGCGGGACTGTTCTCTGTTCCCCTGGCTTGCTTCAGTCTTCACAATGCTGCCATCGCTATCTTCGTTTCTGTTTCTGACCATTCTTAACCTCCAAAATAGTGAAGCAATGTATTTATTGTATTTTAAATGCTTCATCAAGTCAACCCCGGTACTTTACGGCGCTGCAGGCTGGAGTAACTGTGCAGTGAAAGTAAGTTTCAGCGGAATGAAGCTTAAAGGTGTATAGATGGTGCGAGGATATATAAGACGGCTGTCTGAGCAAAAACGCCCTGCCGGAATTGTAAACGCCCTTAGCCTGAATAGCCGAAAATGCCGCGAATGGATATCTCCCCTGACAGCAGTTCCCTCCGGACACCGTCGCTGCAGTCTACCAGGAGGCTTCCGCTTTCGGTGATGTCAACGGCTGTGCCCGTATATTCGGTATCCTTAAGCGAAAACCTCACTTCCTTCCCGAGGGTGACGGAATACTTCCTCCATTCATCCAGTATTTCATCTGTATTCCCGCTGAGTATATGATGGTAAACACTATCGATCTCCCGGAGCAGCGCCCGTATCAGGGCCAGCCTTCCCGCCTGTTCGTCATGTGCGTTTTTCTGCCCGTCCGGGATGG
>DAOSCC010000252.1:0-2386 GCA_035361135.1 Clostridiales bacterium
GCAATATTGCTGGCAGCGGAGAGCGGAGTCATCGGCAAACTGGTGGAAGTCAAAAGCGCTGATGGGGATGTCGTCGAAATCGTGATCGAGTGATGCGGAGGTTTCTTATGAAAATCAAGATTGATGCAGGAGGGCATCGCTTTAACATATCGCTGCCAATCGGCATCATAATGAACAGGTTTACGGCCAGGATAGCAGGGAACTGCATAAAAAAATACGTTTCCGACCCCGAAGTTTCTATCACGGGCGAGCAGCTTACCATTCTGATGCGGGCAATGAAGCAGGCCAAAAAGAATTTTCCCGGCCTTGCTCTTGTTGATGTTTTGACTGCCGACAGGCAGAGAGTATTGATTACCTTCTGACAAATGAATTTTACATAAGCCTGGTTATTTGAAATACTGACTGAACAACATCAGACCGGATTGAGCTTTCTTCGTATGATTCATCAGAAGTGGTTTACATAATTGCAGGAGGTACGCAATGTTTCTGATCAAGAACAAATATGGCTTGCCCGATATGATCATCCTTCCTTTTAAAGTATCGCCCTTTTATTCAGCGGTATTTGCCGTACAGCGGATCGTGAGCGGCCTGATGCCTACATTTACGATATTTGTTACGGCAAAATTCGTCAATACTGCAATAGCAATATTAAATAAAACGGCGGAACTGCGTGATATATATGTCCCGATAGCTTTGCTTGCGGGCATAATGCTCTACGGAGTCGTTATCGGCGTCCTGATGGAGTTTGTGAACTGCAGGGCAAATATAGTTTTCAGGAAGAAACTGCGTCCTGAAATGGCCGAAAAGCGTGCGAGACTTGAATACAGGCATATAGAAGATCAGAATACGGCCGACCTGATAAACCGGGTCTGCCCCGTGATCGACACTACTGTAAAAGATATGTACATGAGGGTCCTGGATATAGCTGAAAATTTGATTTACGCTGCAGGCATCCTCGTTGCTTTGTTCACACAGGTCTGGTGGGTCGCACTGTTTTTGGCTGTATCGGGCGTTCCCATCCTGACCATTGCCACGAAAGCCGGTGAGAGGAGCTATGAAGCTGACAGGGAGATGTCAAAGATCGACCGCAGGACATGGTACCTGTCAGATGTGCTCAAAAGCAGGGAAGCGGTCGAAGAACGCAGTGTTTATGGGTACAGCGGCAAGCTGAACGAACAGTTCGCTGAACGGTATGAATTTGCCAGGAAATTCAGGATGAAGGTTTCGATCAAAAATTTCATAAAGCAGAAAATGGGCGGAATCATCACATCGATACTGTCGACGGCCGTCATGCTTGCGATGCTGCCGCCTGTCGTCCAGGGAAAGATCGACATTGGTATGTTTATCGGAATGATGGGCGGCGTCTTCAGCCTTTCAGGCAAGCTGTCGTGGGGCGTGAACTGGATCATCGAAGACCTTGCGCGGAAGAAGGAATACCTCAAAGATCTTACCGAGTTTATGAAACTTGAGGAACACGATGACGCCAATGCCCTGCCCGACAGGACCGTGAATTTCAGGACTATCGAGTTCAGGAACGTATCGTTCAGGTATCCGGGAACGGAGAAGCTTATCCTCGATAACATATCTTTCGTGATAGAAAGCGGCAAACATTACGCCTTTGTCGGGGTGAACGGAGCCGGAAAAACGACGGTCACAAAACTGATCACGGGACTGTATTCCAATTACGAAGGAGAGATCCTGGTGGACGGCCGGCCTCTCCGGAGCATGTCTCAGGCAGAGATAAAAGGTCTGTCATCGGTGGTATACCAGGATTTTGCGAAGTATTACATATCCATGTACGACAACATAGCATTAGGCTGCCTGAACCAGGAGCATGACCGTGCTGATATCGAAAACGCAGCGGAACTGGCAGGGCTGTCCGACACGATAGAAAGGCTCCCTGACGGCATGGATACGCCATTGGGCAAGATACAGGAAAAAGGCGTCGACATTTCCGGCGGCGAATGGCAGCGTGTGGCTATAGCCAGGGGCATAGCAAGTTCCGCTCCGCTCAGGATACTGGATGAGCCTACGGCTTCGCTCGACCCCGTAAGCGAGAGCATGGTATATAAGAAATTTGAACAGATCTCAAGAGGCATGACTACGATATTCATCAGCCATAGGCTGGGCTCAACCAAGCTTGCGGATATCATCTATGTCATTGCCGACGGCAGGATAGCTGAAAGCGGGTCCCACGAAGAGCTTATGGAGAAAAACGGGATATATGCGGAAATGTTCAGGGCGCAGGCTGAATGGTACAAGACCGGCGAGTCCGACGGACCGCTGCATGTAACGGGACGGCCGCAGATGAATGAGACGGGGGTGGCTGCAAATGCGTAAGGAGAAGAAAAAGGATGAACGTCCGAAGGTCTCGCTCATGAAGGTT
>DAOSCC010000252.1:2396-3117 GCA_035361135.1 Clostridiales bacterium
CCGAAGAAAGCTTATAAGTGCACGAAGAAGGAAAATGAGCGCCCGAAGGTCTCGCTCCTCAAGGTCATCCTGTTCGGGCTGAAAGTGAATATGTCCGCCCTGCCCGGCCTGTTTATCTGCATAAACATCGTAAGCATTTTCCATGGGATCTCCCATGGCTTCGCAACATTCATGACCCAGAATTTTTATGATTCGGTGGAAAACGTACTGACAGGCAAAGGCTCGATAAGGCAGGCCTGCATGATGATCGCAGCCCTCGGACTGACATGTATTGTCAGGGAGCTGCTGAATGGCCTGCATAATTTCATGCATGATGTTGTTTTAACAAAACTGAACGGGGAGATGGCGAAAATCATACACGGCAAAATGGCGCGTATCGACCCGGTATGCTTTGAAGACACCAGGCTCCACGACGATATAAACAAGGCCCAGGAGGGAGCCTGGACGGTAGCCTTTATCCTGAATATCGGCGTAACGATTTTTACCTTCTATATCCCTTACTTCGCTTTTATGGGAGTGTACCTGTACTACCTGAAACCGCAGTTCATCCTGGCCATAGTGATGGTTTTCATACCCGTGCTTGCAGGACAGCTCATGCGGACGGGCATAATATCGAAGTTTGAGGACAAGGCCGCTCCGGTCAGGCGGGAATATGAATATTACGAAAAGGCGGTCGCCGACAGGGAATATTTCAAGGAAACGCGGATCCTGGGGGCATTCC